>NZ_JMQR01000009.1:0-48011 GCF_000698025.1 Brevundimonas sp. EAKA
GTTCTCGACCTTGATCTCCTGGCCGATGGCGTCGCCGCCCCGACCCCGGCCACGACGACGACGGCGACGCGAACGGCCGCCTTCCTCGCCCGAGCCCTCTGACGCCACGGCGTCCAGACCTTCGACCTCGGCCTGTGCGGCCTGGGGACGCTCGGCGCGATCCGGACGTTCGGCGCGCGCCTCGGGACGGCCAGGGTTCAGCGGGTCGAACCAGACATAAGGATCGTCCAGCGACGGGGTGCGGCCGCGGACCCAGGTGTAGACGTCACGCTCGCCGTCCTCGCGGACGCGGCGGCCGCCACGGCGACCCCGGCGACGGCGACGGCCGTTCTCGTCCTCTTCGTCGTCCGAGGCGTCGTCGATGTTCAGCGTATCAGCGGCTTCTGAGGTGTCGGAGACCTCGGCGGTCTCTTCGTCCCGACGACCGCCGCGACGGCGGCGGTTGCGGCCCCGACCCCGGTCACGACCGCCGGACTCGGCGCGTTCAGCGCGTTCGCGCGGCTCGTCGTCGTCGCTGTCCTCGCGGTCCAGCGCCTCGACGTCTTCCTCGTCCTCGTCGTCGCCGACGATTTCCTCGTCGTCGTCCTCATCCTCGTCTTCGTACAGCGAGGCGTCGAAGTCGTCGTCGAGGTTGGGCATCTCGATCTCGGGCGCGACGAAGTCCTCGTTCGTCTCGGTCCGTTCGATATTGTGCTCGCCCTGGCCCAGGCTGTCGTCGATCTGGACGATGACGTTCAGGCCGCGCCGCTCCAGCAGCGACTGCAGATAGGCGCGCTTGTGGTTCAGGATGTACAGGCCGACGGCGGTGCAGACCTTCAGCACCACGACGCCCGCGCCGTTCTTGCCGGCCTCGATATCGACCGCGCGCAGCGTCATCAGGGCTGCGGATTCGGCGGAGCGGATGCGGCCGGTGCCCTGGCAGTGCGGGCAGGCCTCGGTCGCGCCCTCGATCACGCCCAGGCGACGGCGCTGGCGGCTGATCTCCATCAGGCCGAAGGGCGAGATGCGGCCCATCTGGATGCGGGCGCGGTCGGACGACAGGGCGTCCTTCAGCACGCGCTCGACCGTGCGGTTGTTCTTGCCCTCATCCATGTCGATGAAGTCGATCACGACCAGGCCGGCGAGGTCGCGCAGGCGCAGCTGGCGGGCCGCTTCTTCCGCCGCTTCCATATTGGTCTTGAACGCCGTCTGTTCGACGTTGCGTTCCTTGGTGGCGCGGCCCGAGTTGACGTCAATGGCCACCAGGGCCTCGGTCTGGTTGATGACCAGATAGCCGCCGGACTTCAGCGGCACGACCGGCTGGTGGATCTGGGTCAGCAGTTCTTCGATGCCGTTGGCCGCGAACAGGGGGCGCGAGCCGCGATACAGGTGAACCTTCTTGGCCTGCGACGGCATCAGCACGCGCATGAAGTCGCGCGCCTCCTTGAAGCCCTCGACGCCCTCCACCTGGATGCCGTCGAAATCCTTGTCGAACATGTCGCGCACGGCGCGGCGGACCAGGTTTTCTTCCTCGTAGATGACCGAGGGGGCGTGGGAGGCGAGGGTGGTCTCGCGGATCGTCTCCCACAGCCGCAGCAGATATTGATAATCGCGCTTGATTTCGGCCTTGGTGCGCTTGGCGCCGGCCGTGCGGATGATCAGGCCCATGCCCTTGGGCACTTCCAGGGCCGAGACGGCGCTCTTCAGGCGGCGACGGTCGGAGGTGTTGGTGATCTTGCGGCTGATGCCGCCGCCCTTGCCCGTATTGGGCATCAGGACGCAGTAGCGGCCGGCCAGCGACAGCCAGGTGGTCAGGGCCGCGCCCTTGGCGCCACGCTCGTCCTTGACGACCTGGACCAGCAGGATCTGGCGGCGCTTGATGACGTCCTGGATCTTGTAGCGGCGCATCAGGCGGCGCTTCAGCCGCTCCTCGTCGGCCAGGGCGGCTTCGGGATCGGCGTCGTCGTCGGATTCGCGGCCCAGATCGTCGTCATCGTCGTCGTCATGCGCTTCGGCCATGATGGCTTCGCGGTCGGCGACCGGAATCTGGTAGTAGTCCGGGTGGATTTCGTTGAAGGCCAGGAAGCCGTGGCGGTTGCCGCCGTATTCAATGAACGCAGCCTGCAGGCTGGGCTCTACGCGGGTGACCTTGGCCAGGTAGATGTTGCCGCGAAGCTGGCGCTTCGCACGGGATTCGAAATCGAATTCCTCAATCTGGCGTCCGTCCACGATGGCGACCCGGGTTTCCTCCGGGTGGGCCGCGTCGATCAGCATTGTCTTTGACATGGAAAGTCTCTCTCTGGCGCGCACGGGCCGGCCCTTCCAGAACTCTGGACAGGGTCACGGCGGCTCGCCGAATGGGGGGAGGGGCCGGGGCGCGCGAAATCCCCTCGCCGAAAACGGCGAAGCGGGCTTGGTCAAGCCGTAGGGGGACGCAGGCGGAAAGGCCCATGGAGGTCGTCGGTCCTGAACCGTGCGCGCCAATCCGTTGGAACGGGTAAGGCCGCGACACTGGTCCGCTCTTCGAACCACCGGCGACGCCGGCGCGGTTCTCGGATTGGTGAAAAGTCAGCGCCGCGAGGAGGGCGCGCCGGGTTCCGCTGAGGCGAAGAAGGCGCGATCGGTTCGCGAGCAGTCACATCATAGTCACGCCGGACGCGAATTAAAAGGTGTTCGGCCTTAACCCCCTGAATACGAGCATCTGGCATCATGGCGACCAGGTTCCAGTAGGATTGGGTTCGACGTCGTTATGGGCGGTCGTGTTTTGACAGGTGTAGAGCGCTGGGGCGCGAGGGAATGGGCGATGACCGCCTTGGCCTTCGTCGTCATCTGCACGGTCGCCCTGTTTTCGACGCGGGGTTTCGCCTGGGGTGCCCAGGGGGATGTCCTGGGCGTGCGCTTCGGTGCGGACGGCGACCGGACCCGCGTGGTCATCGATCTGGACAAGTCGACACAGGGGCGCGTCATCGATACAGGCGCCGCGGGCCGGGTCACCCTGGCCCTGAACGGCGTCGCGCCCGGCCGCGGCCTGAACGGCGGCGGTTCGGGCCTGGTCCGCTCCTATCAGGTCAGCGCCTCGGGCGGGGCGTCACGGATTGAGCTGGAGCTGGCGCGCGGCAGCGAGATCGAGCGCCGCTTTCTGCTGCCCCCCGGCGACGGGGTGGCCCATTATCGCTATGTCGTCGATCTGAAGGCTGTCGGTGGAGCTATAGCCGCGTCACGACCCGCGCCGCGGACGACGCCGGCGCCGCGTCGCGCCGAACGCCCGCTGATCGTCATCGACGCGGGGCACGGCGGCAAGGACCCGGGCGCCAGCGGAGCCCTGACCCGTGAGAAACAGGTCACCCTGGCCGCCGCCCTGGTTCTAAAGACCGAGCTGGAGCGCACCGGCCGCTATCGGGTTCGCCTGACGCGGGCCGATGACACCTATGTCGATCTGTATCGCCGCGTTTCCATCGCCCGCCAGTCGGACGCCGATCTGTTCATCTCGCTGCACGCCGACGCCGGGTCCGATCCGGCCCTGCGCGGCGCCAGCGTCTATACCCTGTCGGAACAGGGCGCCGGACGGGCCGTGCGCGAGTTCACGCGGACCGACAATTGGCACCGCGAACTGCACCTGCCGGGGCGGGACCCGTCGGTGGACCGTATCCTGCTGGACATGACCCAGCGCGCCACCCAGAACCGTTCGGCCCAGTTCGCCCGCGTCCTGCTGACCCATCTGGAAGGCTCCGACCATCCGCTGCTGCGCCGCAGCCACCGTGACGCCGGCCTGGCCGTGCTGCTGGCGCCCGATGTGCCGGCCGTGCTGCTGGAGATGGGCTTCATCACCAATCCCGAGGACGAGCGTCTGCTGACCGACGAACGCGCGCGTCGCCGTTTGATGAAGTCGGTCGCGGACGGCATCGACCGCTATTTCCGGGAGCCGACGGC
Organism: Brevundimonas sp. EAKA; assembly: GCF_000698025.1. Classification (NCBI taxonomy): domain Bacteria; kingdom Pseudomonadati; phylum Pseudomonadota; class Alphaproteobacteria; order Caulobacterales; family Caulobacteraceae; genus Brevundimonas; species Brevundimonas sp. EAKA. Next base: position 3,910 of record NZ_JMQR01000009.1, read on the forward strand.
CCCGTTGATGACGGCGTCGACTGATGGAGCCGGGCAGCCCTGACTTCGGCTGCAACCAGGCTTCGGCTCAGCGGTTTGCGTGACTATGAAAAAGAGAGCGATCATCACCGGGGGCGCAGGCCTGATCGGCGCCGGACTTTGTCAGGCCCTGACGGATCGGGGCTGGGAGGTCGCCGCCTTTGACCTCAAGCCCGCCTCGTCCGGCGCGCGGTCGGTTCTCTGCGACGTCGGCGACGAAGCCTCGGTCGCGGCGGCCTTTGTCGAACTGGGATGGTCGGAGCTGGATCTTCTGGTCAGCAACGCCGGCGTCGCTGATCCGACCAACGGCCCCCTGGCCGACCTGTCGCTGGAGGCCTGGCGCCGGACGGTGGACAGCCACCTGACGGGCGCCTTCCTGATGTCTCGCGCCGCCATCCCGATGCTGCGGGAAGGGGCCAGCATCATTCACATGACCTCGACCCGGGCGATCATGTCTGAGCCCCAGACCGAGGCCTATGCTGCGGCCAAGGGCGCGCTGTCCGCCCTGACCCATGCGATGGCGATCAGTCTGGGGCCGAAGATCAGGGTCAATGCGATCGCGCCGGGCTGGATCGCCGCGCCGGAAGGTCTGAGTGAAAGCGATCACGCCCAGCATCCCGTGGGGCGTGTCGGACGCGCCGAGGACATCGCCGAGGCCGTCCTCTATCTCGTCGAGGCCGGATTCGTCACCGGACAGGTGCTGACGGTGGACGGCGGCATGACCCGCAAGATGATCTACGCCGACTGAAGGCGCGGATCCGCCAGCCTGGTTTAGGCCAAGCCCGCCTTTTTCAGTGTCTTCCAGGCCTTGATGACGCGTTGCAGCTTGGCCTCGGCGCCGCGGTCGCCGCCGTTGGTGTCCGGATGGAAGCGTTTCAGAAGGTCGTGGTACTGAGACTTGATCTTGGCCTTCTCGGCGCCGGGATCGAGATCCAGATCGGCCAGGGCGGCGCGTTCCAGCTTGCCGATTCGGCGGTCCTCGGTCGGGGACTGCGGGGCCTGGTCGCCGCGACGGCCGAACAGGCCGAAACTGTCACGCCAGGAGCCGGCGCCGGTGTTGTTCGCTGTGCCCATCTTGGCGGAGAAGGCGGCGGCCTCGCGCGTGAACTTGCCGGCCTTCATCTCCCAGGTCGGACGACCGCCGGTCATGGCCTCGTTCTCCTGGACGGCGCGGACCTGGCCTTCGCTCATTCCGGCGTAGAAGTTCCAGCCCTTGTTGTATTCGCCCGCATGCCCCTGGCAGAACTCGTAGAAGTCGTTCAGCCGCTCGCGCGACTTGGGCGCCCTGGCGGTCGCGGCCTTGCGGCAGTCGGGCCATTGGCACGGTTTTTCGCCCGGCTTCAGGTGCAGGACGTCCGCCTTGGCGGCTTCCTCCTCGGGCTTCGGCGGCTTGACCCGAATGTCGGTGAAGCGCGGCTTGTATTGAAAGGAAGCGGACATCGCCCGAAGTGTAGTGTGGAATTGGACCTCTTCAAGGAAACGATCATGTCAGACGGCCCTGTGGCGACGATTATCCGTGAAAAACTGAACGCCGCGCTTTCGCCGCAACGGCTGGAGATCGAAGACGACAGCGGACGGCACGCCGGCCACCACCACGAAGGCGGCATGGACGCAAAGCCCGGCGGCGAAAGCCACTTCAATCTGGTGGTCGTTTCTGCGGCGTTCGAAGGACAGTCGCGGCTGGAGCGGCAGAGGACGGTCAACGGGGTGCTGAAACAGGAGCTGTCGGGCCCGATTCACGCCCTGTCGATCCGGGCTCTCACCCCCGTCGAAGATTCCCACAGCGCCTGATTGCGAAGAAAACCAGCGTTCACTCCGTCTTAGAACCTTCGTCCTAGCGTCACGCGACCAAACAGAACGTGGGGACGGCTGGAACATGGTGGAATCTGACGGCGTCGCGAAGGCCTTTGCGGGCGACCGGCGCGCGGGCGATCCTGCTCAGGCCCTGACGGCCATCCTGCAGACCCAATATCTGCGGTACCTGATCATCGCCAGCTGGGCCCTGGGTCTGCTGGGCACGGTGGCTTGGTGGCAGGCCATGATATGGTTCGTGGTCACTTTGGCGGCCGGTTCCATCCGCGGCGTCGTCGAACACAAGCTCAGCCACCGCGTCGATGTCGGTTGGGGCATGGTTTTCCCCGCCGTGGCGACCGTCACCACCGCCGCATGGGCCGCTGCGCCGCTGATGGCCTGGTTCTCGAATTCGGCGTTCGGTCAGACCCTGGCCGTCGCCCTGATCATTTCGGGCTATGTGCTGGTCTTCGCCCAGTTGCGCAATTCGCCGCGGCAGGCCGTCATCATCTCTTCGCCCTATGGCGTCGCCGCCTGTATTATCCTGTTCAGCCTGTGGGGGACGCCGCAGTTCTGGTCGATGTTGGCCGTCCTGCCGTTCACCATGGCCTGTCTGTTCGTCCTGGTCACCATGACCATGCTGCGCGAGCGTCGGATCGACGCCTTCCAGGCGCATCAGGCCCATCTGATCGAGGAGCTGGAGGCTGCACGCGACAAGGCGGACGCCGCCAACGACGCCAAGTCGAACTTCCTGGGCGTCATCTCGCACGAGCTTCGCACGCCGATGAACGGCGTCCTCGGGGCGGCCCAGCTGCTCAGTGCGACGCGACTTGAAGGGGCCCAGCGCGAATATCTGTCGATCATCCGCAATTCCGGGGACAATCTTCTGTCCCTGCTGAACGACATCCTCGACATGACCAAGATCGAGGCGGGAAAGATGACCTTCGAAGTCGTCGATGTCGTCGTCGATGACCTGCAGCGCCGGATTTCCGGACCCTTCGAGGCCCAGGCCGAGGCCAAGGGGCTGACCTTCGTGTCCGAACTGGAAGGGGACATTCCGGCCGTGGTGCGCGGGGATCCGCTACGGGTCTGCCAGGTCGTGCAGAACCTGCTCTCGAACGCGGTCAAGTTCACCGACGTCGGCGAAATCCGCTATGTCGTGCGCGGCCGACGTATTTCCGACCGCAGGGTCGGGTTCGAGTTCTGCGTCACCGACAGCGGAGCCGGCATTTCTCCGACCGATCTCGAGCGGTTGTTCCAGCCCTTCACCCAGGTGGACGCCTCCTCGACGCGCCGGTTCGGCGGCACGGGCCTGGGGCTGACCATCGCGCGACGCATGGCCAACATCATGGGCGGCGACATCAGCGTCGATTCCTCCGTGGGCCGCGGGTCGAGCTTCACCCTGACCGTCGAAGCCGAGGTGGTGGAATGGAGCCGCCGTGTCTCGATCGAACGGGTCGAGACCGAGATAGAATGCTGTGAAAGCCTGCGGGTGCTGGTGGTCGAGGACCATCCGGTGAACCGCATGATTCTGGAGGCCTGGATGAGCACGGCCTCGCATGTCACCGCCACGGCCGAGAACGGGCAACTGTCCCTGGAGGCGGCGAGCGAGCAGCAGTTCGACCTGATCATCATGGACGTCAACATGCCGGTGATGGACGGCCTGACCGCCACCCGCAGGATCCGCGAAGGCCAGGGGCTCAACGCCGACACGCCCATCGTCGTGCTGTCCGCCTCGGCGCGCAGTGAAGATCATCAGGCCGGCCTGGACGCGGGCGCGGACGCCTATCTGACCAAACCCATCGATTTCGGGGCCCTGGCCGAGATGATGAGCCGTGTTCCGGGCGGACGCGAGGCCGTGGGCCGCGCCATGTCGCCTGCGGAACAGTCGGTCGCCGCCTGATTGAGGCTGAAAGGCGGTCCTGGTCTGAACGGCAGGCGACCGCGCCGGTTCAGACCCGCCTCAGCCGCCGGTCTCCATAGTGTGGGCAGTCGAATGGTTCGGCCGCAGATGGAGACATCCCATGAAGAAGATTCTCACCGCCACGATGGCCGCGGTCCTGGCCGCCACCGCCGTGGGCGCCGCCGGAGCCGCCTCGGCCCAGTCTCGTGACGACCGCCGCTACGAACAGCGCCAGGACAACCGCCAGCACAATCGCCATGACGGGCGTGACGAAAGACGCGATGACCGCCACGACCGCCGGGATGATCGCCGCGACTTCCGTCGGGACCAGCGTCAGGATCGCCAGGAGTATCGCCAGGATCAACGGCAGTACGGCCGCTGGCAGCAGGCCCAGCGTCGCTATCATGCGCCGCGCTATGTCGCCCCGCGCGGCTATGCGGTTCGCACCTGGAGCTATGGCCAGCGCATGCCGTCCTATTACCGCAGCAACGGTTATGTGGTGAACGACTACGGCCGCTACGGCCTGCGCGCGCCGCCGCGCGGCTATCAGTATGTCCGGAGCGGCAATGACGTGGTGCTGGCGGCGGTCGCGGGCGGTCTGATCACCGCCGTCATCGCCGGACTGTTCAACTGATCATCGCGTGATCCGATCTGCGCCCCGGAGGGAAACCTCCGGGGCGTTTTTCGTTCTGGGCTGACGGCGACGTCTCGAGCGCCCCATATGGATGCCCATGCGCGCCTTCGCCGAACTTCTGGACCGCCTGTCGCTGACCGCCTCGCGGAACGCCAAGCTGGTGCTGGTGCGGGACTATCTGAAGACGACGCCCGATCCGGATCGGGGCTGGGCCCTGGCGGCCCTGACCGGCGACCTGACCTTCGATGCGGCCAAGCCCGCCATGATCCGCAAGGCGGTCGAGGCGCGGGTGGACGGGGTGCTGTTCGGCTGGTCCTATGACTATGTCGGCGACCTGGCCGAGACGGTCGCCCTGATCTGGCCGGCGCCGTCCGACCGCCGGCCCAATCGCGAGCCCGAACTGGGCGAGGTGATCGAGGGGTTGCGGACCGCGACCCGCGCCGAGGTCAAGGGCCTGCTGGAGGGCTGGCTGGACGCCCTGGAGCCCAAGGGACGCTGGGCCTTGTTGAAGCTGATGACCGGCGGGTTGCGGGTTGGGCTGTCGGGCCGGCTGGCCAAGACGGCGGCGGCGATGATGCGGCCCGAGACGCGTCTGACGCCTCCTTCACCGGACGGGGCGGAGACGATTACGCCGCTTGAGCCGGTGGACGTCTCGGCCATCGAGGAGGTCTGGCACGCGGTCCCGCCCCCCTATGGCGATCTGTTCGCCTGGCTGGAGGGACGGGCCGAACGGCCCAGCCCGGATGCGCCAGGGCGGTTCCGCCCGGTGATGCTGGCTGTCGCTGTCGACGAGGCGGTCGATTTTCCCAAGATGGACCCGGCCGACTACGCCGCCGAATGGAAGTGGGACGGCATCCGGGTTCAGGCGGTGGTCGAGGGCGCGGTCCGCAAACTGTGGTCCCGCACCGGGGACGAGATTTCAGGCGCCTTCCCCGATGTGATGGAGGCCCTGGCGTTCGAGGGCGCGCTGGACGGCGAACTGGTGGTCTGGCGCGACAGCGCCATCGCCCCCTTCGGCGACCTGCAGCAACGGCTGAACCGCAAGACGGTGGACGCCAAGACCATGGCGGCCTTTCCGGCGGCGGTGGTCGCCTATGATCTGCTGGCGGACGGCGCGACGGATCTGCGAAGCCTGTCGCTGCGTGAGCGGCGGGCGCGACTGGAGACCCTGGTCCAGGGCCATGGGGGCGGGCGGCTGCATCTGTCGCCCCTGGTCGAGTATGCGGACTGGGACAGCCTGGCCCGGCTGCGGGCCGATCCGCCGGTCGGGGCGGCGGCCGAGGGGCTGATGCTCAAGCGGTGGGACAGCCCCTATGTGGCGGGCCGCCCCAAGGGGCCGTGGTTCAAGTGGAAGCGGGATCCTCACGTCATCGACGCCGTCCTGATGTACGCCCAGCGCGGGCACGGCAAACGGTCCAGCTTCTATTCCGACTATACCTTCGGGGTCTGGACGGAGGAGGGGGCGCTGACCCCCGTGGGCAAGGCCTATTTCGGCTTCACCGACGAAGAACTGAAACAGCTCGACAAGTTCGTGCGCGACCACACGGTGGACCGGTTCGGCCCGGTGCGGTCGGTGCGGGCCGAGCGGGATTTCGGCCTGGTGCTGGAGATCGCCTTCGAGGGGCTTCAGCGTTCGACCCGGCACAAGTCGGGCGTGGCGATGCGTTTTCCCCGCGTCAGCCGCATCCGCTGGGACAAGCCCGCACGCGAGGCGGACACCCTCGACGCCGTCATGGACTTGCTGGATGCGATAGAGACCGGAGGGGGGCGCATCGCCAAGGTCTAGCGCCTTGCCGCGGGTGAGACCGCGACGCGGCTTTGACCGGGTCGGGGCAAGCCCTCGCCGAACGGGGCCTTCCGGCGTAAAGACTTCGGCCTGGAAATAGGTCGAGTGCGTCTGGCTTCAGTAGCGTTGAACCAGATGATTTACTCATATCTGCCGAGCGATCAGCCAATTGCAAAGCGTTGCAGTAAAGGCCGCCGCCGTTGTCGTAGTGCAGGCGGTCGTTACGACTCTATTGCGCGGATGATGGCCCTAATTGGCGTTTCTTTCGGAACGATTTGAGGCGGCGGCCACTTCAAATCTGTATCTCGAAAGGACACGCATCATGATCAAGCCCATCTTCGCGCTCGTCGCCGCCAGCGCTCTGCTGGCCGCTTGCGGCGACAATGCCGAGACGACCCGACCGGTCGAAGGTCCGGCGGTCTCCACGTCGGAAACGCCCCGCAATCCTGCGGTGGATATGGACGACACCACCCAGACCACGGCGCTGACGCCCGGCGCCAATTCCTTCACCGAAGGCCAGGCCCGGGAAGCGATCGAGAAGCAAGGCTACACGGACGTCGGACCGCTGATGCAAAACGAGAACGGCGTCTGGTCCGCCACGGCCATGAAGGACGGCGCTCAAGCCACCGTCTCGGTCGACTACAAGGGCGTCGTCACCGCGCAATAGGCGCGCGCGTCTTCCCAGATTTTCAAACCATCAGATTCAGGAGCGCCCAATGGCGACCGTCACCCGTCTCTTCGACAGCCACACCCAGGCCCTGCAGGCCGTGTCAGACCTGGAAGCCGCCGGCTTCAAGCCTGACGACATCAGCATCGTGTCCAACAACGCCGACAACTGGCACGCCGGCCATTCGCATCCCCACAAGGACGGCGCGGGCCCGCTCGGCGACCGCAACGGCGACGGAGAGAATGATGTCGCCGACGGAGCCGGCACGGGCGCGGCGACCGGCGGCCTGGCCGGGGCCGGGGCCGGTCTCCTGGCCGGTCTGGGAATGTTGGCCATCCCCGGGCTTGGGCCGGTCGTGGCGGCAGGCTGGCTCGCCTCGACGGCGGTCGGCGCCGCCATAGGCGCGGCGGCCGGGGGCGCTACAGGCGGCCTGCTCGGCGCCCTGAAGGAGGCCGGCCACTCGGACGAAGACGCCAATGTCTACGCCGAAGGGGTCCGGCGCGGCGGAACCCTGGTCAGCGTCAAGTCAGACGGTGACGATGAAAGCCGGGTCGAGGCCATCCTGAACGGCCGCCAGGGCTTTGACGCCGTGTCGCGGGGCGAAGCCTATCGCGCCTCCGGTTGGAGCCGGTTCGACAGCGATGCTCAACCCTACAGCAGTGAAGACATCTCGCGAGAGCGGGCCCTCTACCGCTAGGGGGGAGGCCGGATGCGACGCCCGCCAGCCAAGACGCTGGCGGGCGAAGACGGTTCAGGGCGAAATGCGAGTTGCTGACTCTCAACCCAGCGACGCCGCGGAACCGTGATTTCGCAGTCGGTTCGACAGCCGTCTCGTTCCGGAGAACGGCTGAATTTTCTGATTTCTGAAGGGAAAGACGATGGTGGGTGATGTAGGGTTCGAACCTACGACCCGCTGATTAAGAGTCAGCTGCTCTACCAACTGAGCTAATCACCCGACCGGTCGTCTTCATCTTCGGGGGCGAGAGGCCTTGCCGAAGGGCGCTCCTACTACCCAGCCCTTGGGGGGTTGGCAAGCGCTTTCGCAAACTTTCTTTGACGGGCATGGTCCGCACGGAATCGGTCGCGTGGGGCGGCGGGGGAGCAAGCATCATGGCCTTCTGGAACCGGCGTCGTTCGATCGACGTCATGACGGCGCCGCACGACGGACCGCGGCTGAAACCGACGCTCAGCTGGCCGCACCTGCTGGCCCTGGGCGTGGGTGCCATCGTCGGCACCGGCATTCTGACCCTGATCGGGGTCGGAGCGGGGCTGGCGGGGCCGGCGGTGCTGATCAGCTTCGGTCTGGCCGGCCTGGTCTGCGCCTGCGCCGCCCTGGCCTATGCCGAACTGTCGACCATGATGCCGGCGGCGGGCAGCGCCTATACCTATTCCTACGCCGTCCTGGGCGAGATGATCGCCTGGGTCGTGGGCTGGAGCCTGATCCTGGAATATTCGCTGGTGGTCAGCGCCGTGGCGGTGGGCTGGTCCGGTTACGCCGTCGGCTTCCTCAGCGGTCTGGGCGTCGATCTGCCGGCCGCCCTGGTCGCCGGGCCCCACGCCGGCGGGATCATCAACCTGCCGGCCGTGGCCATCATCGGGGTGGTGACGGGCCTGCTGCTGCTGGGCACCAAGGAGAGCGCGACGCTGAACGCCGTGCTGGTGGTGATCAAGATCGCCGCCCTGGTGGTCTTCGTCGCCATCGCCCTGCCGGCCTTCAAGCCCGAGAACTTCACCCCCTTCATGCCCAATGGCTTCGGCGCCCCCTTCGTCCAGACCGGGGTGATGGCGGCGGCGGCCATCATCTTCTTCGCCTTCTATGGGTTCGACGCCATTTCGACGGCGGCCGAGGAGACCAAGAAGCCCGAGCGCGACCTGGCCATCGGCATCGTCGGCTCCATGTTGATCTGCACGGCCCTGTATCTGGTGGTGGCGGCTGCGGCCATCGGCGCCCGGCCGGTGGCGGACTTCGCCGACAGCCCCGAGCCCCTGGCCCTGATCCTGCGCCAGATGGGGCAGGGGACGGCGGCCCAGTGGATCGCGGCGGCGGCGGTGATCGCGCTTCCGACCGTGCTGCTGGCCTTCCTGTTCGGCCAGAGCCGCATCTTCCTGGGCATGGCGCGCGACGGCCTGCTGCCGCGCCGCCTGGCCAAGGTGTCGGCGCGCGGCGTGCCGGCGGTGGTGACGGTCTTTACGGCTGTGGTGGTGGCGATCCTGGCCGGCCTGCTGCCGCTGGACGAACTGGCCTCCCTGGCCAACGCCGGCACCCTGGCGGCCTTCTGTTCGGTGGGGGTGTGCCTGGTCGTGCTGCGGATTCGCGAGCCGAATCGCAAACGGGTGTTCAAGGCGCCGCTGTGGCCCCTGGTCGGCGCGATCAGCGTGATCGGCTGCATCGTCTTCTTCCTGAGCCTGAAACCCGTCACCCAGGTGGGCTTCGTCGTCTGGAACCTGATCGGCGTGGCCATCTATCTGCTGTGGTCGTCGAAGAACTCGCGTCTGGCCAAGGGCGAGGAAGAAGCCGCCTGATGGCGCGCCGCGACCTGACCGGCGCCGTCGACTTCAGCGTCCTGGAGGGCATGACCGGCGGCGACGCGTCGATTTCGGAAGAGGTGCTGGGCCTGTTCGTCGAACAGGCCGCCCTCTGGTCCGTTCTGCTGAACCCCAAGGCCGACGGTTGGCGCGACGGGGTGCACACCATTCGGGGCGCGGCGGCAGGGATCGGGGCCGGCGACCTGGCGTCGATCTGCGCCGAGGCGGAAGCTTCGGAACAGGCCTTGGCGGCGCCGGCGCTGGACCGGGTCCGGACGGCGCTGGACGCCGCCCTGGCCGACGTCGCCGCCTATCGGCACGAGCTGATGCTGAGGGGGTTGCGGGGTTAGTCCAAATCCTGTGCGGCGTGGCGAATGTCGAGGATGACGACCAGGTCGTTCGCCACGCGATAGCGGATCAGATACGGCGGAATATGGGTCAGCTGGCGACGCCCGCCGCTGATCGGCGCGCCGCGCTCCGGAAACTCGGACAGACTGTCGCCCGCCGTCTTCAGGCGCCTGGAAATCCGCTGACTGGCCAGCGGGTTAAAGTCGGAAATATAGGCTTGGATCGAACGGAGGTTCCGAAGAGACCGGACCGTCCAGATCACCCTAGTCATCCAGGCCCCAGGATGCGGGCGGCGGTCCTTCCTCGGGCGTGCCCCAGGTCAGAAGCCACTTCGAGACCTCTTCATGAGGCACGACCCGACCGGCCGCGAAATCGGCCTCCGCCTCTTCCAGGGATCGGGCGTCCGCCTCGGGGTCAGGCTGGCTGAAGATAGAAGGTTCCTGATGCGCCATGTCAGGAGAATACCACTGTAAGGCGTTAGCTCCGAGTCCGGTCGTAGACCGCGAACTCGTGGGCGATGCAGCGGTCGATCAGCAGGCGCCAGACCGGTTCGGCGATCTCGGGCGCCAGGTCGTGGGCTTCGGCGGCGGTCAGGACCTTGGCCACGACGTCGTCGATGCGGGCCTGGTCGAAGACGGCGTCGCGGTCGGGCTTGATGCGGGCGGCCGCCTCCATATAGCGCTGGCGTTCGGCCAGCAGGGCGACCAGGGCGCGGTCCAGGGCGTCGACGCCCTGGCGGACCTCGGCCATCGACTGGCATTCGGCGGGATCGACGCGGGCGTCGACGGCGACAAGGGCAGGGTGGTGCATGGCCCCGGCTTTCGCCGGGATGGGCGGACTTTTCAACCCCTAGCCGACGAAGGCGCGTTCCAGCACATAGTCGGCAGGCTCGGCGTTGGAGCCTTCCTTGAGCCCATAGGTCTCCAGCAGTTCGCCCGCTTCCTTGATCATGGCCATTGAGCCGCACAGCATGGCGCGGTCGCGGGCGGGGTCGAAGCCTTCGGGCAGGCCCAGGTCGCGGAAGAAGTCGCCCGACTTGATGCGGTCGGTGATCCGGCCGGGGGTCACGAATTCCTCGCGCGTGACCGTCGGATAATAGGTCAGCTGCGCCCTGGCCTCGTCGCCGATCAAGGGATCGTCGTGGATCTCGCGGGTGAAGAAGTCGCGGTAAGCTAGGTCGGCGACGCTGCGCACCGTGTGGATCACATAGACATGGCCGAAGCGGGAATAGGTCTCCGGATCGCGCGCCACGCTCAGCCAGGGGGCCAGGCCCGTGCCCGTGCCGATCAGGAACAGCCGCTCGCCGCCGGTCAGGGCGTCCAGGACCAGGGTGCCGGTGGGCTTCTTGCCCATCAGCACTGTGTCCCCGGCCACGATCTTCTGCAGCCGCGAGGTCAGGGGACCGTCGGCGACCTTGATCGAGAAGAACTCCAGCTCCTCGGCCCAGCAGGGGCTGGCGATGGAATAGGCGCGCAGCACCGGCTTGCCGCCGTCTTCGCCCGGCAGGCCGATCATCACGAACTCGCCCGAACGGAAGCGGAAGTCCTCGGGCCGTTTCACGCCGAAGCTGAACAGGCTGTCGGTCCAGTGGCGGACCCACAGAACCTCCAGTTCGTTGAACGGGCTGGCTTTGACGGGAGCGGGGGAGAGGGCGGCGTCGGTCATCGTACGCCTCTCTAATCTGAGACCCGCTCGCAGGGAAGGAAAAGCCATCGTCCCAACGGCGACTTTTCCTCGTGACGGCTTGCAGAAGCGCCGCTAGCGTCGCCGACCATGCGCACAATTCTTCTCGCCTCGACCATCCTCCTCTCGGCCGGTTCAGCGGTCGCCCAGGAGTCGCCCTCCAATATCCTGACGCCCGAGCGGGTCTTCTCCAGCCCCAGCCTGAACGGCCCGGTGGCCAAGGGGGTCAGCCTGTCGCCCGACGGCCAGCTGGTGGCCTTCCTGCGCTCTCGCGAGGACAATGTGGACGTCCAGGACCTGTGGGCCGCCCCGACCGGCGAGGGCGAACCATACAAGCTGATCGACGCCCGCGCCCTGGTCCCCGACGCCGGCGAACTGTCCGAGGCAGAAAAGGCCCGGCGCGAGCGGATGCGGATCAGCGCCCGTGGCGTGGTCGACTATTCCTGGGACCAGCAGGGCCGCTACATCCTGGCGCCGCTGGAAGGCGACATCTTCCTGGCCAGCCGCGCCGACGGCAAGGTGCGCCGCCTGACCGAGACCGCCGCCGACGAGATCGACGCCAAGGTCTCGCCCAAGGGCAATTATGTCTCCTGGGTCCGCGACCAGAACCTGGTCATCTATGATCTGGCGACCGGCCAGGAGACCCCGATCACCGACGACGGCGCAGGCTTGATCGCCTGGGCCACGGCCGAGTTCATCGCCCAAGAAGAGATGGACCGCGACACCGGCTATTGGTGGAGCCCCGATGAACGCTACATCGCCCTGACCCGTGTGGACGAAAGCCCGGTGGACATCGTGCCGCGCTTCGAGATCACCGGCGCCGGCGCCACCATGGTCGAGCAGCGCTATCCCCGCGCCGGCCGCCCCAACGCCCTGGTCGAACTCTATGTCCGGGATCAGCAGACCGGCGCACGGGTCAAGGTGGACCTGGGGTCCAACACCGACATCTATCTGGCGCGGGTCGACTGGGCCGACGACGGCAAGACCCTGTACGTCCAGCGCCAGTCGCGCGACCAGAAGACGCTGGATCTGCTCAGCGTCGATCCGGCCACCGGCGCCTCTCGCGTGATCCTCAGCCAGAAGGCCCAGGCCTGGGTCGATCTGAACAACGACTTCCATGTCCTGGCGGACGGCCGTTTCATCTGGTCGAACGAGGACAGCGGCTGGCGCCACCTGTATCTGTACGACCGTAACGGCCGTCAGCTACGCGCCATCACGCGGGGCGACTATCCGGTCAAACATCTGGACGGCGTCAACGAACAGACCGGCGAGGTCTATTTCACCGCCTCGATGCGCGACGGCAAGGAACTGCCGATCGAACAGCAGATGTTCCGCGCCAGCCTGAACCGCACCGTCGATCCGGTGGCGGTGACCCCGGCCGGCGGCTGGTGGAACGTGTCGGTCAACGGGCCGGCGACGGCCTATGTCGGCAACTATTCCGATCCGAAGACCCCGCCCCAGTCGGCCCTGTACCGGATCGACGGCACGCGCGTGCGCTGGATCGAGGAGAACAGGCTCGACGCTGACCACGCCTTCGCCCCCTATGTCTCGCGGCTGCGCACGCCCGAGTTCGGCACGATCCAGAGCCACGGCGAAACCCTGGTCTGGCGCATGACCACCCCGCCGGACTTCGATCCGTCGAAGAAATATCCGGTGGTGATGCAGGTCTATGGCGGCCCCGGCACCGGCGCGGGCGTGCAGAAGAGCTGGCAGCCCCTGACCAACCAACTGCTGACCGAGGCCGGCTATATCGTCTTCCGCGTCGATAACCGCGGCGAGGGCGACCGGTCCCAGGCCTTCGAAACCAGCCTCTATCGCCGCCTGGGTCTTCCTGCGGTCGAGGATCAGGCCTTGGCCGCCAAATGGTTGAAGACGCTGCCCTATGTCGATCCTGACCATATCGCGGTCATGGGCTGGAGCTTCGGCGGCTTCCTCAGCCTGCTGACCCTGACCGACAAGAATGCGGACCTGGCGGCCGCCCTGGCCGGCGCGGCGCCGACGGAATGGAGCCTCTACGACACCCATTATACCGAACGCTACATGTCCACGCCGCAGGACAACCCCGAAGGCTACGCCGCCACCGACGTCCTGCCGCGCCTCGACGACCTGACCGGCCGGCTGCTGATCCTCCACGGCATGGCCGACGACAATGTCATATTCGGCAACGCCACCCGCGTGATCGACGCCCTTCAGGCCAAGAGCACGCCGTTCGAGATGATGCTCTATCCCGGCCAGAGACACGGCGTCCGCGGCGAACCGAGGCAACTTCAGCAATGGCGCACCTATCTCGACTTCCTGGACCGCATGATCGGCAAGCGGGCGGAACCGGCCGCCGACTGATCCTCGCGGCTGCGGTCGCGCTGTCCCTGGCGGGATGCGCGGCCGGGGCGGGCGGTCAGGCCGGGGAATATCCGTCCGCCGCAGCGGTGGTTGTGGCCGGCCGCCTGAACGACAGCGCCCACGCCGTCCTGCGCTGGAGTGACTCTTCGCCGACCGGCCGCGGCGTGTCCGCCGTGTCCGGAATGCCGATCCTGCTGAAGGACAATATCGAGACGACGGACATGCCGACCACGGCCGGGTCTCTGGCTCTGGCGAACAATGCGCCGGGCCGCGACGCGCCCCTGGTCGCCCGTCTGCGCGCCGGTGGCGCGGTCATCGTCGGCAAGACCAATCTGTCGGAATGGGCCAATATCCGCTCGTCGGACTCGATCAGCGGCTGGAGCGCGGTCGGCGGCCAGACCCTGAACCCCTATGATCTCGCCCGCACCCCCTGCGGCTCCTCGTCCGGCAGCGGCGCGGCGGTGGCCCTGGGCCTGACGCCGGCGGCCATAGGCACAGAGACGGACGGTTCGATCACCTGTCCGGCCTCGGTCAACGGGATCGTCGGGTTCAAGCCCACGGTCGGCCTGGTCTCGCGCACCCACATCGTGCCGATCAGCCATTCCCAGGACACCGCCGGCCCCATGGCGGCGACCGTTCGCGACGCCGCGCGGGTGCTGACCGTCATCGCCGGTTCGGACCCTGCCGACGCCGCCACCGCCGAGGCCGACGTCCGCAGGACCGACTATGTCGCCGCCCTCGACGCCGGGTCGCTGCGCGGCGCGCGCATCGGCGTGATGCGTTTCCTCAAGGGCTATTCGCCCGAGACCCAGGCGGTGTTCGAACAGAACCTCCAAGCTATGCGCGACGCCGGCGCCGTCCTGGTCGATCTGCCGGAGGGGCCTGACGGCCGCACCCTGGGCGAGGCTGAGTTCAAGGTGCTGCTGTACGAACTGAAGCACGATCTGAACGCCTATCTGGCCTCGACCGACCCGACCCAGGTCAGGACACGCACCCTGGCCCAGGTCATCGCCTTCAACGCCGCCGAGCCGCGCGAGACCGTGCTGTTCGGCCAGGACGTCTTCGAACAGGCCCAGGCCATGGGCGGGCTGGACGACCCCGCCTATATCCAGGCCCGCGCCACCTCGCTGCGACTGGCGGGGGAGGAAGGGATCGACCGGCTGATGCGGGCGCACAGCCTGTCCGCCCTGGTCGCCCCCACCACCTCGCGCGCCTGGACCAATGACCCCAAGGACGACGACGACATGCAGGGCGCCGCCAGCCGTCTGGCCGCCGTCGCCGGCTATCCCCACCTGACCGTGCCGATGGGGTTTGATCAGAATATGCCCGTAGGTCTCAGCTTTATCGGTGGAAAATGGGATGACGCGCGCATCCTTTCCCTTGGTTACGCCTTCGAACAGGCGACGCAGGCGCGGCGGCCGCCGCCTGTATCCCGGCCCTGACATCGGGCGGTCGCGGCCGCTGGGAATGCGGCATGAGCGACCTGATCGCCAATATCGTCGGCTCGGCCGCAGCGGTCTGCTCCGTGACCAGTTTCGCGCCCCAGGCGATCAAGATCTGGAAGGAACGCGACGCCTCGTCGGTCAGTCTGAAGACCTATTCCCTGACCGTGACCTGTTTCGCCCTGTGGGTCGTCTACGGCGTCATGACCCAGGCCTGGCCGGTGACCATCGCCAACTCATGCGCCCTGGTCATGGCTTCGGGGGTCCTGGCGATGAAATGGCGCTTCCGGAACGGCGATCCCGAAGCGTGACGGTTTGATCCGGATCAAGGCGAACCCTGTCTGACGGCGCAATCGTGGGCGGAGGAGATTTCGCATGCCCCAGGACGCAGTTCCATTCGTCGCCGCTATCGTCGCGGCCTTCGTCTTCTTCATGGCCGCGCTGGCCCTGGCCGGTCTGTATTCGCGCTCGTCCGACGACAAGTGACGACAGCTTTACCCGACGTGATCTTGGCGCCCTGCGCGATGCGGGTTACGGCATGTGTTCCAACGTCCAAGGGAGACGCCTCCAATGCCTGATCTCGCACAAGTCACAGAACACATCCGCGGCGCCGTCGGCGACAACTCCGGCCTCGGCAAGACCGTGAAGCTCGACCTCGGCGACGAGGGCAAGATCTTCATCGACGGCGCCTCGGCGCCGAACACCGTCACCAACGAAGACAAGCCCGCCGACGCCACCATCTCGATGAAATGGGATGACTTCATGGCCCTGTCGGAAGGCAAGCTGGATCCGATGATGGCCTTCATGCAGGGCAAGCTGAAGATCGCCGGCGACATGATGATCGCCCAGAAACTGGCCCCGCTGCTGAAGCGCTGATGGCAGGCTGAGCAACAGTTGATTGCGGCGCGGCTCCCCTCGGGGCCGCGCCGTTTTCGTCTTCAGCGCCCGTCAGAGACGCGAACGAAAAACGAGGAAACGACATGGACTTCAGACATTCCGACCGCGCCCTGGACTGGCACGCCCGCGTGCGCCGTTTCCTCGATGAACAGGTCATCCCGCGCGAGGCCGAATATTTCGCCCAGGTGCGCGAGAACCCGAATCGCCAGCCCCCGGCCATGGAGGCGATGAAGGCCGCCGCGCGCGAGGCGGGCCTGTGGAACATGTTCCTGCCGGGCGAGCATGGCGCCGGCCTGACCAACCTCGACTACGCGCCTCTGGCCGAGATGATGGGCGCCCATCTGTGGTCGTCGGAGGTGTTCAACTGCAACGCCCCCGACACCGGCAATATGGAAGTCCTGCACATGTACGGCGACGCGGCCCAGCAGGACCGCTGGCTGAAACCGCTGATGGCGGGCGAGATCCGCTCGGCCTTCCTGATGACCGAGCCCGAGGTCGCCTCGTCCGACGCCACCAATATCCAGACCCGGATCGAGCGCGACGGCGACCACTATGTCATCAACGGCCGCAAATGGTGGTCGACCAATATGGCCCACCCGAACGTCGCGGTGACCATCGTCATGGGCAAGACCGACCCCGACGCCGCCACCCACGCCCAGCAGTCCCAGATCATCGTCCCCGTGGACACGCCCGGCTTCCGCGTCGAGCGGATGCTGTCGGTCTTCGGCTATGACGAACGCCCCATCGGCCACGCCGAGGTGGTGCTGGAGAACGTCCGCGTCCCCGCCTCGAACCTGATCGCCGGCGAGGGCCGGGGGTTCGAGATCGCGCAAGGCCGCCTCGGCCCCGGCCGTATCCACCACTGCATGCGCGTGATCGGCGCGGCCGAGCGGGCGCTGGAGCTGATGGTGAAGCGCCTCTTGAACCGCACCGCCTTCAGGAAACAGCTGGCCGAACATTCAGTCTGGGAGCAGCGGGTCGCCGACGCCCGCACCAATATCGAGATGTGCCGCCTGCTGGTGCTGAAGGCCGCCTGGATGATGGACGAGGCGGGGGCCAAGAACGCCCGCTCCGAAATCGCCCAGATCAAGGTCGCCGCCCCCCGCATGGCGCTTCAGGTCATCGACGACGCCATCCAGGCCTTCGGCGGCGCCGGCGTCTCGGGCGACACGCCCCTGGCCGAACTCTATGCGACGGTGCGCACCCTGCGGATCGCCGACGGCCCGGACGAGGTTCACAACCGCAGCATCGCCCGGCTGGAATACGCCAAACACGGCGGCAAGCCGGTGCGTTGAATTCACCGTTACGCTTCCTAGATCAGGGGAACTCCGGCTGAGGCGTGACGTTCGTTCTGCTTGGACGACGCGACGCCCGCCGGGGCTTCGGGGCTGAGGCGGGACGGAACGGCTGACATGAATGCTCGCTTCGAGCCCGATACGCGGGCGGCGTCGGATGTGGCGCGTTTCAGGGAGACCCGGGCCGCCATGCCCGCCCTGGCCGACGGCCTTTCGCCCGAGGACCTGTCGGCCCAGTCCATGCCGGATTGCAGTCCCGGCAAATGGCACCTGGCCCACACCAGCTGGTTCTTCGAGGCGATGATCCTGTCGGCCGATCCGGGCTACCAGCCGGTCGATCCGCGCTTCCAACAGTTGTTCAACTCCTACTACGAGGCCCTGGGCGAACGGGTGCCCCGGCCCCAGCGCGGCCTGATGACCCGCCCCTCGGTGGACGAGGTCCTGGCCTATCGGCGCGAGATCGATCGCCGCATGGCCGCCTGGCTGGCCTCGGGTCCGTCCGGCGGTCAGCAACTCTATCTGTTCGAGCTGGGCCTGCACCACGACCAGCAGCATCAGGAGCTGTTCCTGATGGACCTGCTGAACCTGATGTCCCGCTCGCCGCTGGACCCGGCCGCCTATGGGGTCGAGCCGCGTCAGGCGCCGCTGGAGGCCCCGCGCGGCGGCGTCGTCGCCTTCGACGGCGGCCTGGTCTCAATCGGTCACGACGGCCCCGGCTTCGCCTTCGACAACGAGGGGCCCTCGCACCGGGTCTGGCTGGAGCCCTTCGCTCTGGCCGCCGATCTCGTGACCAACGGCGACTGGCTGGGTTTCATCGCCGACGGCGGCTACGCCCGACCCGAGCTGTGGCTGTCCGACGGCTGGGCGACAGTCAAGGCCGAGGTCTGGACCGCGCCCCTCTACTGGCGCCGCGACGGCGACGACTGGACGGTCATGAGCCTGACCGGCCGCGTTCCCGTCGACCCGGCCGCCCCGGTGCGTCATGTCAGCTTCTACGAGGCCGACGCCTACGCCCGCTGGGCCGGCAAACGCCTGCCGTCCGAGGCGGAATGGGAGCACGCCGCGACCACGGCCCCCGACGCCTTGTCCAACCTGTCGGGCGAGGTCTGGCAGTGGACGTCCAGCGCCTACGCCCCATACCCCGGCTTCCAGCCGACGCCGGGCACGGCGGCCGAGTACAATGGCAAGTTCATGGCCAATCAGATGGTGCTGCGCGGCGGCGCCTTCGCGACGCCCCCCGGCCACGCCCGCATCACCTATCGCAACTTCTTCTACCCCCAACAGAGGTGGGCCTTCATGGGTCTGAGACTGGCCGAAGACGCTCCGCGCGAGCGCAAGGTTTCCCCCGAGGACGACACCCAGACCGCCGCCTTCCGGCGTGACCTGGTCCAGGGCCTGTCGCGCGGCCAGAAGGCCGTGCCGCCCAAATGGTTCTACGACGCCGAGGGCTCGCGCCTGTTCGAGGACATCACCGCCCTGCCGGAATATTATCCGACCCGTCAGGAGACGGCCCTGTTGCGTGACCGCGCCGCCGCCCTGACCGCCGACTTCGGCCCCGACGCCGTCCTGGTTGAGTTCGGATCGGGCGCCAGCGAGAAGACCCGTCTCCTGCTGGACGCCGCGCCCGACCTCGGCGCCTATGTGCCGCTGGACATCAGCGAGTCGGCCCTGCTGGATGCGGCCACCCGCATTCGCGCCGACTATCCCGGTCTGCGGGTGCAGCCGCTGCTGGGCGATTTCGAACACCTGTCGCCCCTGCCGGACGATTTGCCGCACGGACGGCGCATCGGTTTCTTCCCCGGCTCGACCATAGGCAATCTGGAGCCGGACGAGGCGGTGCGGTTCCTCGCCTCGGCCCGGCGGATGCTGGGGGAGGGGGCGCTGTTCATTCTCGGCGTCGATCTGGTCAAGGATCCCGCCATCCTGGTCGCCGCCTACGACGACAGTCGGGGCGTCACCGCCGCCTTCAACCTGAACCTCCTGGCCCGCGCCAACGCCGACCTCGACGCCGATTTCGACCTCGACGCCTTCGCCCACCGCGCCGTCTGGAACCCGGATCAGTCCAGAATGGAGATGCACCTCCAGGCCGCGCGCCAAACCGCCGCCCGCGTCGGCGACAGCGCCTTCAGCTTCATGGCCGGCGAGACCATCCACACCGAAAGCTCGCGCAAGTTCACGCGGGATTCGGTCGCCGCACTGGCCAAGGAGTCCGGCTGGTCCATGGCCGGTTTCGAGGTTTCGCCCGAACCCAGCGTGGCCCTGGCCTTGTTGCGAGGTTGAGACCCTGTGGGGGCGTAACGCCCCCACACCCGTCACCTCGGGCGAGCGTTGACCCAGGACGACAGTTTCCTGCAATCGCGATCTGAAGGTCGGCTTTCTGACGGCGGGTCTATTTCGGTTTGCGACCCATTGCGGACATTCAGACTTCGGGCGATGTTTGGTCATGAACGTAAAAGCGTTGTTCTTGTGTGGATTGCTCGCGTGCGCAGTCGGGTGTTCAGACCCCGAACAGAAGGACACCGCTGTTTCGCCGAGATCAGCGAATTCCGAGGACGACATCACTTCGTATATTCAGCAGAGGGTGTCCCATCTGGCCTACGCATACCCTGAAGCTCGGGTGGCCGGGCTTCGCTTCAGTGCAGGCCGAACGACAGTGTGCGGGCTTCTCTTATATCCCGGGGAACAGCCGCGACTTTTTATCTCCACCGACCTGGACCCAACAGATGTTGAGGGACGAGCAGTTGCGATGCCCTTCCTGACTGCAAAGGGTGACTGGCGTCGTCGGTCGAAGGCCAGACTGCGTTTAGAGGCTCTTCACGCAGAGCAATGTGAGCGACTGGGATTGATGCCAGACGGCTTCACTGTCGGTGCGGGCTACGACCGATAGCCACCCTAAACGGCAATTCGGAACGTCAGCTTCGGGGCGATCAGCCCAATGTCCGGTTCTTGGCAGGATGCCAACTTCGCAATTCGACCCTAATCAGGCATTGGCTCCTCATCCTCGTCGGGAGGAATGTCGAAGAAATCGATATATCTTCCTTCAATGGCGCCCCCTTGTCTCGGAGTGCCGGCTTTATCGATGGCACCTCGCCATGCGCCACTTTGGTATTCACTGGGAATGGGGTCGATGTTTGGATCAATCCCTAGAGCTTCCAACTCATCAAACCAGCGATCACGTTGAGATGGCGGAAGCCGTTCGCCGCACCAAGGACAAAAGAACAACTGCTGCTTGGCTCCGCCTGCCGGCGTCCAGTAGACGTCGAAGCGTGGATCGTAGCGAACCATCCCCCAGTCATTCTGCGGGTGATCTGCCATATGGCCGCGAGGGCAACTTGAATCTTCTTCCATGCCACTGTTTATCCGGGCCAGTGGGCAGATAGGAAGCGTACGCTTTCGATCCCCAGCGGCCGTCGGCCGCGAGTGCTTGCCGGCCTCGAGACGAACGTCCGCTTTCGGCGGTCAAGCCCAGGACTGAAATCGACCCCTTGCGGCCACTCAAGCGATGTTCGACACATAGGGGTCTTCACCCGCCGCCAGCAAACGACGCTGCAAATCGAACAGAACCTCGGTGGCGTAAGGGTCGCCCCGCATCAAGCGTTTCGCGTCCTCTGATGTGACTTCGTCTTCACGCAGCAGCACCATATGAGTCCCTGCGTCATATCGGACGTAATAGCGATCATCGCGCTTTATGAGCACAACGCCGTCTTCATCGAAAAGAGTTGTTGTCATCCCTCAAGCTTAGCTCACGCGCTGCCTGATGTCTGCTTCCCACCCCGAACAGACGTCGACCGCGACCGCATTCCGGCCTGGAGGCCAACGTCCGGTTTCGGCTTCGAAGACCAGGACCGAAATCGACCCGTTAGCGACTTTCGGAAGGTCCGCTTTGCGTAAGGGGCGTGGCGGCGTGAGAGTCCCAAAACGCGTCCATGAATGATCGAAACCACCCGCTGTCCATTCCCATCGACCGTATCCCTTCACGTGGCGTGGCAAATACCAAGCCCCACGGCGACATGGGGCCGAAACCATGCTCGCAGTAGACAATCAGAGTATCCGACTCCGTCTCGTGGTCGAACACGATCCACCCATCAAACTGCTGCCCGGGAGGGCCGTAGTCCCAATCGAGGGTGATCGGGCCCGGATCGACAAGCCCATCAAGAACGGCTTGCTTTACTTTCTGGTCGGTTAGGAATGACAACTCACCGGCGATCAGGCGAGCGATATTGGCGGGGGGTGTCGGCATGTTCGAAACCTAATCTCGCACGATGGCGATGTCGCCTTCCCACCCCAAACAGACGATCACCACGTCCGCTTTCGGCGACGGCGCCGTCCGGCCCTTTGCCGGTGTCGGTGTCCTCGTCTTTCCTGGCTTGTCCGAGGATGACGGGGACCAGAAAAAGGGCGGCGCATCTTTGACGCGCCGCCCTGCAGAATTTCACTGAAGCCGTATCACTCGGCTTCGTTCGAAGCGTCCTTCTTCGGGCCATGCGAGGCCTCGCCGCCCTTGCGTCCGGCCTGGGCCGCCAGACTGCGGTCTTGAGAGAAGCTTCTCTTTTCGCTGGGGACGCTGGCGCCCCCTTTGCGCGCGATCTCGCGCTGCCGTTCCGGATCCATCGAGGCGAAGCCTCGCTTGGAAACGCCGGAGGGTCGCGTGGGTTGGCTGTCCATCGGTGTTCCTTTCAGTGCTGCGGTTGCGCTTGCCGAAGTGAACCCTGTGACTCGGTGACGGTTCCGTGCGGAACTTCGTTTTACTGTCCCGCCTCTGAACGTCTTTGTGGTTTGACTTCAATCGGCTCCGTAGGGGCGGGAATCGCCTTCGCCGCCGCCGCCGGGCTCCATCGGCGGCATTTCGTCGGGCGTGTCGGACGGATCGATTTCGGGCTGGGGCGTCGGGTCCGGCTGGATCTCGGGTTGCGGCGTTCCGGGGGGCGTGGGTTCGACATAGGTCATGGTCTTCTCCTTTGACGCTGAAAGAACGCCACGCGACCCGCAATGTTCACGGCGGGGTTGGAACTGGATCGGGGCGCGCCGGTTCAGTGGCCGAACCCCGGAGAGCCCCATGACCCAGACCCCCAGCACCCCCGCAGCGCCCGACGACAGCGGCCGGGAAGACGACACCTTGACCCAGCGCCTCGACCGTCAGGCCGACGCCATCCTGGCCGAAGGCGAGCGCCGCAGCTTTGAAGACACGACGTCCCTGCGTCAGGCCCTGCGCGACGACGCCGAACTGATCCGCAGCAAGGTTGTCGGCCGGGTCGAAACCGCCCGTGACGGCATCCGCGACCAGCCGATGAAGACCACCCTCTACGCCCTGGGCGTCGGCGTCATCATCGGCATGCTTCTGCGCCGCTGATCTAGGCCGGCCCCACCGGTTCCCGCTGGATCGGCGCCCTTTGCAGCGCCGCATCCGACACGAAGGGATTGGTCCGTCGCTCCTCGCCGAAGGTCGAGATCGGCCCGTGCCCCGGCACGAAGGTCACGTCGTCGCCCAGCGGCCACAGCTTCTCGACCACGGCGCGGATCAGGGCGGGCGGATCGCTCATCGGGAAGTCGGTGCGGCCCACCGACCCCTTGAACAGCACGTCGCCGACCTGGGCGAATCGCGCCGCGCGATTGAAGAAGATCACATGGCCCGGCGTATGGCCGGGGCAATGCCGCACCTCCCAGGTCGTCTCGCCCAGGCTGACCGTGTCGCCGTCCTCCAGCCAGCGGTCGGGGGTGAAGGGCCGAGCATCGGGCAGGCCGTACATCCGGCCGCTTTCCACGATCCGGTCGATCCAGAACTGATCGGCCTTCTGCGGCCCGGTGATCTGGACCCCGCTCTTCTCCTGCATTTCGGCCGCGCCGCCGGCGTGATCCAGGTGGCCGTGGGTGATCCAGATCTGGTCCAGGGTCAGCCCCCGTCGCGCCACCTCGCCCAGAACTGCATCCACCGAACCGCCCGGATCGATCACCGCCGCCTTATTGGTCGCGGTGCACCAGACGGTGGTGCAGTTCTGCTGAAGCGGGGTGACGGGCGTGACGAAGACGCCGATGGGGGAGGCGGGCTGGCTCATTCGGCCAACATAACCCCCGATGCGGCGTGAAACCACCGTCCGAGGCCACGCTCACGTTGACCTTTGGAGCCCTTCTCGACATAAGGGCGGGCTTCGAGGCGCCGCTCCCTCCCACGAACTGGGGCGGGGCGGCCTTCTTGCTTTATCCATTCCGCGCCGGCCGTCTCGACGGTCCATGCGCCCCAGAGCGTCAGAAATCCCGACCATGCAAGTCGTCGAAAAGTCGAACGAAGGCCTCAGCCGCGTGTTCGCGGTCACCATTCCCGTCGCGGAGCTGAACGAGAAGCTCGAAGCCCGCGTCAAGGAAGTCGCCCCGCAGGTGAAGCTGAAGGGCTTCCGTCCGGGCAAGGTGCCGGTCGCCCACGTCAAGAAGACCTTCGGCCGCGAGTTCATGGGCGAGATCATCAACGCCGAGCTGAACGAAACCAGCCAGAAGGCGCTGGAAGAAGCCAAGATCCGTCCGGCCGCCCCGGCCGAGATGAAGCTGACCTCCGACATGGACAAGGTCATGGCCGGTCAGGAAGACCTGGCCTATGAGATGGCCCTGGAGATCATGCCGGACTTCACCCCGGTCGATCCCAAGACCCTGAAGCTGGAACGCCCGACCTATGAAGCCTCGGACGCCGATCTGGACGAAGCCCTGACGGAGCTGGCCGGCCAGGCCAAGTCCTACGAGGACAAGAAGGGCAAGACCGTCAAGGCCGCCGAAGGCGACCAACTGACCATCGACTTCCTGGGCAAGCTGGACGGCGAGCCCTTCGACGGCGGCGCCGCCGAGGACGCGGACCTGGTGATCGGCTCGGGCCGTTTCATCCCCGGCTTCGAAGAACAACTGACCGGCGCCAAGGTCGGTGAGGAAAAGACCATCGAAGTCACCTTCCCGGAAAACTATCAGGCCGCCCACCTGGCCGGCAAACTGGCCACCTTCGACGTCAAGGTGAAGGCCATCAAGGCCGAGGTCGAAGCCAAGGTCGACGAGGACTTCGCCAAGCGCATCGGTCTGGAGTCGCTGGACAAGCTGAAGGAACTGCTGGGCCAGAACCTGAACCAGCAATACGCCGGCGCCGCCCGCTTCAAGCTGAAGCGCGCCCTGCTGGACCAGCTGGACACGGCCCATGACTTCCCGCTGCCGCCGAAGATGGTCGAGGCCGAGTTCGACGGCATCTGGCAGCAGGTCGAGGCCGACAAGGCCGCCGGCCGCCTGCCGGAAGAAGACGCCGCCAAGTCCGACGAAGACCTGAAGGCCGAATACCGCAAGATCGCCGAGCGCCGCGTGCGCCTGGGTCTGGTCCTGGCCGAGATCGGCCGCGCCAACAACGTCCAGGTCACCGACCAGGAACTGAACGCCGCCCTGCTGCAGGAAGCGCGCAACTATCCGGGCCAGGAACAGGCCGTCCTGAACTTCTACCGCCAGAACCCCAACGCCGCCGCCCAGATGCGCGCCCCGATCTACGAGGAAAAGGTCGTCGACCTGATCGTCGGCCTGGCCGAAGTCACCGACAAGCCGATCACCAAGGAAGAGCTTCTGAAGGAAGACGAAGAGGGCTGATCGCTCCCCGAGTTTGATGTTCCAAAAGGCGGGGGCCGCAAGGCCTCCGCTTTTTTCGTGTCCAGGGCCGGCCTTGTAAGGAGGTCTTCATGACGCGATATGCAGACTAACAAGGCGTGCGATCACTGATTCGCCCGTCCCCCCGCATTATCGAGAAGGCCATATGCGCGATCCGATCGAACTGATGAACATGAACCTCGTCCCCATGGTGGTCGAGCAGTCCAGCCGGGGCGAGCGCTCCTTCGACATCTTCTCGCGCCTGCTGCGCGAGCGGATCATCTTCCTGACGGGGCCCTTCGAGGACACGATGGCCTCGCTGATCTGCGCCCAGCTGCTGTTCCTGGAATCGGAGAACCCCAAGAAGGAGATCTCCATGTACATCAACAGCCCCGGCGGACAGGTGTCCTCGGCGCTCGCGATCTACGACACCATGCAATATATCAAGAGCCCGGTCTCGACCGTGGTCATGGGCATGGCGGCCTCGGCCGGCTCGCTGATCCTGACGGCCGGCGCCGCGGGCCAGCGCATCGCCCTGCCGAACGCCCGCATCATGGTGCACCAGCCCTCGGGCGGCTTCCGCGGCCAGGCCTCGGACATCGAGCTGCACGCCGCCGACATCCGCTACACCAAGAAGCGTCTGAACGAGATCTACGTCCACCACACCGGCCGGACCTACGAAGAAGTCGAAAAGACCCTGGACCGCGACCACTTCATGTCGGCCGAAGAGGCCAAGGCCTGGGGCATCGTCGACCACGTCTACGACAAGCGCGAACAGGCCGACGCCGACGGCGTCAAGACGCCCGGCCACTAAACCGCCGGATGATATGGCGAAAGGGCGCGCCGTCGCGGCGCGCCCTTTTCATTTTGTGCTATCGGAACCGTCATGCAGTTCACACGAGATCCCAGCGGCACGGTCGAGGTCGACGGCGAGACCTATGTTTGGGAAATCCGTCGCCAGCCTCAACCCAAGGGCGGCAACGTCTGGGAGGGCATGGCCGTGTCTTTGCGCCACGTCGATTTCAAGCGCGAAGCCATCGTGCAGTTTCCGCCGCCCTTGCGCCCCAACGGCCGGCCCGACGTCGAGAAGCAGCGCGTCAATGTCGATGCGGTCCGCAACGCCGTCGCCTCGGCCATTGAGGCGGGATGGGACCCGACCTCGCGCGGCAAGGCGGTCGTGTTTGATGTTGACGCGGACGGCGCCTGACTGTCACGGCTTCTGGCGGAACACCCTGAATCCGGGCTGCTGCGCCATGGCCAGCATCTCGCGGTCGCCCGAGGTGTCGCCATAGGCGGCGGTCAGCACCATGTCCTCGCCATAGGCGGCCTTCAGACGCCGCACCTTTTCCAGCCCGCGACAATTCGGCCCAGCAAAGGCGCCCGTCACCCTCTGTTCCGAATCGAACACCAGCGGGGTGCCCAGCAAGGCCTCGGCGCCCAGTCTGAGTGCAAAGGGCGCCACCGTGGTCTCGGGCGAGGCGGTCACAATCACGCGATGGGCGCCGCGTTCGCCCCACTCGTTCCAGACCTTCAGCGCGTCGGGCCGTATGAAGCGATCCCAGACGGTGTCTGCGAATTGCGTCGCCTCGGCCTCCAGGGCCGTCTTCGTCTCGCCGGCCAGGAATTCCTTCACCGAAGCGGCCTTGATCCGACCCCGATCCCGGTCCCGCGCATAGACGGCCAGGGCGGGCGCCAGCTTGACCAGGCCCAGGGCCCAGCCGCCCGGACCGGCCCGCCAGCGCAGGAATTCGGTGAAACTGTCGCGAATAGTCAGGGTGCCGTCGAAATCAAAGGCCACGATGGGCGCCGCGCCCCGGTCCGGCGCGTCTCCCGACTTCGTCCGGGACTGGCGCAAATCCTGCAAGCTCCCCATGTCAGACATTCGCCTTGATCCCCACCGACACTGATCCATCCCCGCCTTGCAACATTCCCCTGCCGCCTTCGGGGTTGTCGTTGAACGTGGGATGGGTGATTGTCATTTTTTGAAGACCTTTGCGTCCAGAGTGCTGGAATCAACGTGGAGGAAGCGCGTTTCGGGCCATTTCGGTCCGCTCCGCGGGAGTGAGATAAGGGTCTATGACCAAAGCAGCCGGCTCTGACGCCAAAAGCACCCTGTACTGCTCGTTCTGCGGAAAGAGCCAGCACGAGGTCCGCAAACTGATTGCGGGCCCGACCGTATTCATCTGCGATGAATGCGTCGAACTGTGCATGGACATCATCCGTGAAGAGCACAAGATCGGGTTCAAGAAGACCACCGACGGCGTCCCCACGCCGAAGGAGATCCGCGACGTCCTGGATGACTACGTCATCGGCCAGTCGCACGCCAAGAAGGTCCTCTCGGTCGCGGTCCACAATCACTACAAGCGTCTGAACCACGCGACGAAGAACAACGACGTCGAACTGGCCAAGTCGAACATCATGCTGATCGGCCCGACCGGGTCGGGCAAGACGCTGCTGGCCCAGACCCTGGCGCGCATCATCGACGTGCCCTTCACCATGGCCGACGCCACCACCCTGACCGAAGCCGGCTATGTGGGCGAAGACGTCGAGAACATCATCCTGAAGCTGCTTCAGGCCTCCGACTACAATGTCGAACGGGCCCAGCGCGGCATCGTCTATATCGATGAAATCGACAAGATCAGCCGCAAGTCGGACAACCCCTCCATCACCCGTGACGTCTCGGGCGAGGGCGTGCAGCAGGCCCTGCTGAAGATCATGGAAGGCACCGTCGCCTCCGTGCCTCCGCAAGGCGGCCGCAAGCATCCGCAGCAGGAGTTCCTGCAGGTCGACACCGCCAACATCCTCTTCATCGTCGGCGGCGCCTTCGCCGGGCTGGAGAAGGTGATCTCGGCGCGCGGGGCAGGGGCCTCGATCGGCTTCGGCGCCCAGGTCAAGGAAATCGACGAGCGTCGCACCGGCGACATCCTCAAGGGCGTCGAGCCCGACGACCTGATGCGGTTCGGTCTGATCCCCGAGTTCATCGGCCGTCTGCCCGTTCTGGCGACCCTGGAAGACCTGGACGAAACGGCCCTGGTCACCATCCTGACCGAGCCCAAGAACGCCCTGGTCAAACAGTACAAGCGCCTGTTCGAGATGGAGAATGTCGAACTGACCTTCACCGACGACGCCCTGATCGCCGTCGCCAAGAAGGCCATCACCCGCAAGACCGGCGCGCGGGGCCTGCGTTCGATCCTGGAGGGCATTCTGCTGGAAACCATGTTCGAACTGCCGACCTTCGAAGGCGTCGAGGAAGTGGTGGTCAACGCCGAGGTCATCGACGGCAAGGCCCAGCCCCTGCTGATCTATTCCGAAGCCTCCAAGAAGAAGGCCGACGGCGCCGCCTGATCGGGCATCGCCTTCGCACTGAAATGAAGGGCCGGAGCGACAACGCTCCGGCCCTTTTTCTGTCTCCGCTCAGACCCTCTCCCGCTTGCGGGAGAGGTGGCCCGGCGTCCGCGCAGCGGACCAGGGTCGGAGAGGGGAGGCTGGCTTGCTGGAAGAAGACTTCCCCCATCGTCACGCGTGTCGCTTCGCGCCACGACGCGACACTTCCCCCGCAAGCGGGGGAAGATCTGATCAGCCGCCCAGCACCAGCATATGACCGGGATGGGCTTCCGCCTCGGCCCGGGCGCACTGAACGGCGCTCTTGGCGTCGGTGAAGACGCCCTCGAACAAACCGTCGCTCGAGGTGACAAGCCAGCGGCCGTTCGCGGGCTGGATCGTCAAGGTTTCGACAGCGGGCGGCGAAGGGGGAGGGGCGGCGATCATTGCGCCCGCCTGTGCTGGTCGCGGTTCAACCGATCGGCCTCGGCCTGCAGCCGCGCCGCAAGCCGTTCGGCTGCGGCCCGATCAGGCAGGGGACGGGTCGCCACGCCGTTGACCGCGACGGCCCATCCGGCCGCGCGTGCCACGACCCTGTATCGTCGCGGCGGGACCGGCTCGGCGGCCCCGCCTTCCAGATGGCCCTGCATCATCGCGACGGCCCCCGGTGAATCGGCGCACCGAACAGAGCGCCGATGACGGTCCAGGCCATCTTCAGTGTGGACGGTTTGTCGGCGGATCGTTTCAGCGACTCCACCAGTAGATGTGAACGGCTCATGGTCTCTCCTTCGCCGACCAGAAGACGCCCAAACCCCGTAAAGCCGCCATGTCGAAAGCGCGGGCCGGCGTAATGCGGACGTAAAGCGCTACATTCACCTCGCCGCCCTCCCTCTTTCGTCATTCCGGGCGAAGCGCAGCGGAGACCCGGAACCCAGCGGCGCCAAAGGCGAAATCCATCCGCCGCACAATGCCGGACGACCTAATCCGCGACAGGTTCGCGCTCTCGCGCGCCGCTGGGTTCCGGGTCTGCGGGCCAAGCGGCCCTCCGCCCGGAATGACGAAAGTGATGATCGACAACCTAGGCCAACTGTCACAATGACGCTGGTCTGAATCGAACGATTTCAACGCCCTAAAAGATTCTCACCCCAACTTCCCCGCCATACCCGCCGGCGCCCGTATCATCCTCTCATCCCCGCCGATGGGGAGGGCGTCGGATCCAGCGCCCTGACGGCGGCGGGGCTGTGGTCGAGCGATGAAGCCGGTGGGGAGGAGACCGCCGGGGTCCTTAGGGGCGGCGATGGATGCCGCCTCCTGCTCGCCGCACGCCTAGGAAAGCGGGCCGCTGTCGATCCTTGTCGGCATGTCCGCCCCGGCGAAGCCGTCGCAAGGCGGCCCGCCGATCCGGCAAGGCTCGAAGAATAGGGCCGCCAGCCGGAGCGCGTGTGGAAAACGACCGCGTGGGACGACGACTGCGCCGAAACGGTACTTAAAATCCAAAACACCGGGTGCAGACCCGGCGTCCCACGCCCTCCCCGAACTTCGCCGTGAGAACGGCGAGGACAAGGCCAATTCCGCATGTGCGTGCGGCGTCCAAACCACGCAGGTGTGGGCCGTTCGCCAGCCACGCTTGAACCACGGCTCTTTCAAACCACATACTCATCCGAACGCCGTCGGAATCGACGGGCTGTCATGCGCTGGTCGGACCTCTTGTCCGGGCGACCGTGGCGGCGGGCCGGAGATCATCAATGGCCCAGGAGTACGCATCATGACTGAAACAAAGATCCTGCCCGTCCTGCCGCTGAGAGACATCGTCGTCTTCCCGCATATGGTCGTGCCGCTCTTCGTCGGCCGCGAGAAATCGGTGAAGGCCCTCGACGAGATCATGAAGGGCGAAAAGCAGATCCTTCTGGCGACCCAGAAGAACAGCGTCGACGACGATCCGTCGCCCGACGCCATCTATCCGATCGGCGTGCTGGCCAGCGTGCTGCAGCTGCTGAAACTGCCCGACGGCACCGTCAAGGTTCTGGTCGAGGGCAAGGGCCGGGCGCGCCTGACCCGCTTCACCGACCGCGAGGACTATTTCGAGGCCGAGGCCGTCGAGATCGAGGACGAGCCGGGCGACGCCTCCCAGACCGAGGCCATGCTGCGCGCCGTGGTCGAACAGTTCGAAAACTATGTGAAGCTGAACAAGAAGGTCCCGCCCGAGGCCCTCAGCTCCATCCCCCAGATCACCGACGCCTCCAAGCTGGCGGACTCGGTGGCCGCCCACCTGTCGGTCAAGATCATCGACAAACAGGGCCTGCTGGAAACCTTCGACGTGCCCAAGCGGCTGGAGAAGGTCTATGGCCTGATGGAGGGTGAAATCTCGGTCCTGCAGGTCGAGAAGAAGATCCGCTCGCGCGTGAAGCGCCAGATGGAGAAGACCCAGCGCGAATATTATCTGAACGAGCAGATGAAGGCGATCCAGCGCGAGCTGGGCGAGACCGACGACGCGCGCGACGAGATCATGGACCTGGAGAAGCGCATCCGTAAGACGCGCCTGTCCAAGGAAGCTCGCACCAAGGCCGAGGCCGAGGTCAAGAAGCTGCGCAACATGTCGCCGATGTCGGCGGAATCGACCGTGGTCCGGAACTATCTCGACTGGCTGCTGTCCGTGCCGTGGGGCAAGGCCAAGCAGAAGCCGATCGATCTGGTCAAGGCGGAGGAGATCCTAGAGGAGGACCACTTCGGCCTGGAGAAGGTCAAGGAACGGATCATCGAATATCTGGCGGTCCAGGCCCGCACCGGCAGCCTGAAGGGGCCGATCCTGTGCCTCGTCGGCCCTCCCGGCGTCGGCAAGACCTCGCTGGCCAAGTCCATCGCCAAGGCGACCGGGCGTGAATATGTCCGCATGTCGCTGGGCGGCGTGCGCGACGAAAGCGAGATCCGCGGCCACCGCCGGACCTATATCGGCTCCATGCCCGGCAAGATCATCCAGTCGATGAAGAAGGCCAAGACCACCAACGCCTTCGTCCTGCTGGACGAGATCGACAAACTGGGGTCCGACTGGCGCGGCGACCCGTCCTCGGCCCTGCTCGAGGTGCTGGACCCGGCCCAGAACTCGACCTTCGGCGACCACTATCTGGAGGTGGACTACGACCTGTCCCAGGTCATGTTCGTGACGACCGCGAACAGCCTGAACATGCCGCAGCCGCTGATGGACCGGATGGAGATCATCCGGGTTTCGGGCTACACCGAGGACGAAAAGGTCGAGATCGCCAAGCGTCACGTCCTGCCCAAACAGCTGACGGACCATGGGCTGAAGGCCGACGAACTGATCGTGCCGGAAGACACGATCCGCGACCTGATCCGTTACTACACCCGCGAGGCCGGGGTGCGGTCGCTGGAACGCGCCCTGGGCGGCCTGGCTCGCAAGGCCGTGCGCGAGATGGCCAAGACCAAGGTCACGTCGATCACGGTGGACGCCGAGAAGCTGGCTGAATACGCCGGCGTCCGGAAGTTCCGCTATGGCGAGACGGACGAGGAGGATCAGGTCGGCATCGTCACCGGTCTGGCCTGGACCGAGTTCGGCGGCGACATCCTGACCATCGAGGCCATCAAGATGCCGGGCCGCGGCCGCATGACCGTGACCGGCAACCTGAAGGACGTGATGAAGGAGTCGATTTCGGCGGCGGCCTCCTATGTGCGGTCGCGGGCCCTGGCCTTCGGCGTCAAGCCGCCGGTGTTCGAGAAGACCGACATCCACGTCCATGTGCCGGACGGCGCGACGCCCAAGGACGGCCCGTCCGCCGGCGCCGCCATGACCGTGGCCATGGTCTCGGTCCTGACCGGCATCCCGATCCGCAAGGACATCGCCATGACCGGCGAGATCACCCTGCGCGGCCGGGTCACCGCCATCGGCGGTCTGAAGGAGAAGCTGCTCGCGGCCCTGCGGTCCGGCGTCAAGACGGTGCTGATCCCGCAGGAGAACGAGAAGGACCTGGCGGACGTGCCGGACAACGTCAAATCGGCGCTCGAAATCGTGCCGATCTCCACGGCGGACGAGGCCCTGCACTGGGCCCTGACCGGTCCCCTGACACCGGTCGAATGGGATGAGGCGACGGATCCTCTGCCCGCGCCCGTGCCTCCGCTTGACGGCGCTGCAGCGACCGTCAGTCACTGAACCGCGACCTAGGTCGCAGACGAAACGCCGCCGACACGCCTGTCGGCGGCGTTTTCGCTTTTGACGCAACCGCCGATCCGCCCTTTACTGGTTCGCTTGGGAGGATGACATGACGAAAGCCGAACTTATCGGCCGTATGGCGACGGCCGCGAACATCAGCCGCGATCAGGCCAAGACGGCGCTCGAAGCCTTCACCGACGGCGTGGTGGAAGCCCTGACCCAGGGTCGGGACGTCAAGCTGATCGGCTTCGGCAGTTTCACCCCTGTCGATCGCAAGGCCGGCGTCGCCCGCAACCCCCAGACAGGTCAGGCCGTGGCCCGGCCCGCCTCCCGCACCGCGCGCTTTCGCCCCGGCGAAGGCTTGAAAAGCGCCTTGAACGGTTGAAGCCCAACGGGCATAAGCCCCGCTCCGGTTTCCACTTCGGTTTCTTGGGCGGCTAGCTCAGCTGGTCAGAGCATCTCGTTTACACCGAGAGGGTCGGCGGTTCGAACCCGTCGCCGCCTACCAAACAAAAAGGCCGCCGGAGCGATCCGGCGGCCTTTGTCTTTTGGCGATCGCCCCGGTCAGAACCGGAAGCTGGCCCGCAGCAGCAGCGAATAGCGGACGTAATCCTCAAGCAGTTCCGCGTCGCCCGTCAGGGACAGCATGCCCAGGTCGTTGCCCAGGTTCATGCGGAAGCCCAGGATCAGGCCGCCGCCCTCGACCCCGTCCGGCGACAGGACGAAGTCCGGGCCGCCGCTGGCGAAGCGGGCGATGGTCTCGCCGGCGTCGACGGACAGGTTCTGGCGATAGCCGATGCGCAGTTCCGGACGGATCCAGCCGTCCTTGCCGAAGCCGTAGCCGACGTTCATCGCCGCAACGGCCGAGAAGATGTGGCTGTCGCGCGAGTCGATATCCAGATCGAAGCCGCTGCCGCCGCCCGATTCGGAGCGGGCGCCTTCCGACAGGCGGAAGTACTCGGCGTACACCTCGGGACGGACGTTCAGGCGACCGTAGTTGCGCTCGTAGGAGGCGCCGCCGGCTGCGGCTGCAGTCCAGCCGTGCCAGTCGGATTTGTTGTTCAGATAGACGCCGTTGGCGACCAGTGACCGGTCGGCGTTGAAGCTGGCGTAGCCGCCGGCCGCGCGCGCCCAGGTGGTCCAGTACTGGCCCTGCGCACGCCAGTAGAGGCCCAGCTCCAGCAGGTTGGCCGACAGAACTTCCTCGGCCTCGGACTCGGGGTCCTTGATGTCCGACGAGGTGAAGGCGGCGGTCAGGCCGAAGGCGCCCGCGCCGGTGCCCTTTTCGACGCCGCCCGCGACGCCGAAGCCTTCAGAGCGGAAGCCGTAGGAATCGGTCTTGTCCTTGTCGGCGTAGAAGTTGATCTCCTGCACCCAGGCGCTGGTCTCGCCGGGGGCGGCGGAGGCGTTGCGGCCGGTCAGGGCGCGGGTCACCGCGTCGACGCCGGCCGACAGGGACATCAGAGGCCCGCCCGAGTGGTCCGGCAGCATCTGCTCATAGGCGTCGATGAAGCCGTCCCGGGTCGTCTGGCTCAGGAACAGGTTCCGGATCGTCTCATTGCTGCCCAGGGCGGCATAGACGGCGTCGAAGGCCGAGGCCTCGACGGGGATCAGATCGGCCTCCTGGGCGGTGCGGCGACGGGCGTCGACGTAGACTTCCCCTGCGGCCTGATCGACACCCGCCTGAACGACGTAAAGATAGGGGGAATTATCGGTCAGCAGGCTCTGGTTGATGTCCCCGACGTTCAGGGCGCCGGCCTTGATCACGCTGAACCGCTCCGGCGACTCCAGAAGGGACGAGAAGCGGACGCCCAGTTGCGCGCCCGTGGCCAGGGTTGCGGCGCCGCTGACGTTGAATCCGCCGGCGCGATCGCCTTGAGGGTCGACGGCGACGATCAGGACGCCCTCGGCCCCGACGTTCAGGCTGGAAATGGAAGTAGCGGTCGTCTGGGTCGCGTTCAGCGTCCCCTTGGAGACGTTGATGTCCAGAGCCCCGTCGCTGTCGGTGACAGCGCCGCTCACCGCCGCGCCGCCGCTGATGGACAGGCGGTCGGCGCCGGCGCCGAAGGACATGTCGCCGATGACCGTGCCGTTCTCGACGTTGAAGGCATCCGCCCCCGAACCGAATTTCACCGCGCCGACGATGACGGGTTCGCTGGCGTCAGGGACCCCGTCCTTGTCCGTATCGGTCGCCGTGCTGCCGGCGGCGGCCGGGATGCCGTACTGACGAACCGTGACGCCGCTGGTGTTGGCCGTCAGGTCGATGGCGGTCACCGTGCCGTCGATCGCCGTAGTGTCGGTGGAGTCCGCCGACAGCGAGCCGATGATGGAACCGGCGTTGCTCAATTGGGTCAGGGTGCCGGACTGGTCGCGGATGACCGTCGCGGCGCCGTGGTTTCCGCCGAACGAGGCCACGATATTGCCGGTGTTCGTCAGCGAACCGACATTGGCGCCGGCGCCGATGAGCACGCCCGTGGCCGTGTGGGCCTGTTTGCCGGAGGCGACGGCCTGGATGTTGCCCGTGTTCGAGATGGCCGGGGCGGTGACGCCGGAGCCGATCCAGATGGCGGTGGCGTTGGCGTCCACGGCCGTGGAGGCGATTCCGCCTTCGTTGCGCACCCCGCCCGCGACGGTGACGGTCTGGCCGCCGGCCACGCCCAGCTGCAGGGCGCGCGATTCGACGCCGGAATAGACGCCGGTCCCGGTGATGGAGCCGCGGTTGATCAGGCCATAGGCGGCGTCGCCGGCGCCTACGGCGCCGAGGGTCACCGCATTGGTCGCGGAGCCGATGAGCAGGGCGGGCGCGCCGCCTACCGATGTCAGGGAGGCGGTCGTTTCGCTGGCGTCCGGCACGCCGTCGCCGTCGCGATCCGCATCGTCGCGGTTCTTGACGCCGTCGCCGTCGTCATCCTCGTCGCCGTTCTTGACGCCGTCCTTGTCGTCGTCGCCGTCGATCCCGGCCGAGGAATAGGCCGGGCCCGTATCCAGCAGGACGCCGCCGGCCACATTGGCGGCCACGCGCACAGCCGGACCGCCCTGCAACAGATCGTCGGCGTCCAGTTCGTCCAGGAATATGGTCGAGGCGTTGTCGTAGGTGCCCGTCGTCGGGCGGACGGGGGGCGGGGAGGTGTATCGGTAGCCCGTGGTCGTCACGGCCGAATGGATTTTCAGGGCGCCGCCGACGTCCCCTTCGATCGACACGCCCGAGGCGCCGGCTCCGGTCGCGGACACCGAGCCCGCAAGGTCGACATTGCCCGAGATCGGGCCGGTCGTGCGGATGCCGACGCTGTTGTCGCCGACGACGCGCACAGTACCGAGGCTCTGCAGCTTGCCGGTCAGGGGCGCTTCGACCGCGAGGCCGTAGGAGTTGTTGCCTTCCACGGAGATCGAGCCGCTGGATTCGACCAGGACATTGCCGACGAAGGGCGAGGCGCCCGTGACCCGAACGCCGTAGCGGCCGGTCCCGGTGGCGAACGGCCCGTCAAGGTCGCCGTCGCCGTCCGTGTCCTTGATGTCCGCCGTTTCCTGGCTGTCCGTGATGTTGATCGTTCCGCCCATTGTGACGGAGCCGGTATTGCCGCCGTTCACTAGGACGCCCGTGGCGCCGTCGGCCGCCTTGGCCATGGTGATGGAGCCGCCGCTGTCGATATCGACCGTATTGTTCGAATCTAGCGTCATCGCTGCGCCGGAGGTGACGGCGATCGAGCCGCCGCTGGCGATGCGGACATTGTCAGCCGCGGTGCCGGTGGCGTTGGACGTCTGGATCGGCGTGGTGCGGGCTGTCGAGACGACGACCTCGGCCTGAACGCCCGTAACAGCCAGCAAGGGGGCGATCGCTACGGCGGTCGCGAGTAGAATACGCATTCGGAAGAAAACCCCTGATGGTCACGCGATCACGAAGCAGACGGTCCTTTACAGGATCGACGCTAACCGTGCCCAAGTTTATCGAATTTGAGGCGAATGCAAGGCCGTGTCCAGTCTGTTGCAAGAGCGTGTCGCAACCGTAGCTTGGATAAGGGGCTGATTTCGCGGTCTATTAGGTGGGGTGCGGAAGGTTTTGGCTCAGAGGTATTGAGGTTTCCGACGGCGGGGTTTACGGGCGGAAGAACGGTCCACCGCGTTTCACCGCGACGCATCCAACCCACGCCCCCCGGCGTTGGTTAGCCCAGACCCGGCGAGAACCTCTTCATGACACTGACCGACCTCGACGTTCACGAAAGCGAACTCCGGCTGATTCCGGGGTTGGACGTCGAGGTCGCCGACACATTGAGAGCGCTGAAGCTGGCGTCGATGGACGACCGGCCCAGGCTGGTGGACACCACCATGCTGTATGCGCCGCGCTCGGGCGGGGTGAAGCGCTATCTTCTGTCGAAGAAGGCCTGGATCGAGGAGAATCGGTCGGGCGTCAGCCATTCGCTTATCGTGCCGGGCGCGCGGCACAAGGCGCGGGCCGACGGGATCGTGCAACTGCGGGCGACAAAACTGCCGTTCGGCGATGGCTATCGTTGGCCCAGTTCGGTCAAGCGCTGGAGCGCCTGGGTCGCGGCGATGAAGCCGTCGATCATCGAGGCCGGCGACCCCTACACGCCGGGTCAGGGCGCGCTGGAGGCCGGCCAGCGGGTCGGGTGTCCGGTCGTCGGCTTCTGTCACTCGGATCCCGCCGGGCTGGCGGCGCTGCATTTCGGCGAATGGGCCAAGAAGCCGGTTGAGAAACGCTGGGCGCGCCTGTTTTCCCAGTTCGACCGCGTCATCTCGCCCAGCCGTTTCATCGCCCGTCGACTGGAAGAGGCGGGCGTCGACAATATCGTCATCCGGCCCCTGGGGGTGGAGATCGACACCTTCCGACCCGAACGCCGGGATCGGAAATGGCTGTTGGGAGAACTGGGCCTGGGCGAGGACGCCCGCCTGCTGTGCTTCGCCGGCCGTCCCGCCAAGGAGAAGAATGTCGATATTCTCATCGAGGCGGTCCAGAAACTGGGCGCGCCCTATCATCTGGTCCTGGTCGGGGCGGGTTCAGGCATGCCCGCCGAGGACCGGGTGATCTCCATGCCCTATGAGAAGGATCCGCGCGCGGTGGCGCGGATCATCGCCAGCTGCGACGCCTTCGTCCACGCCAATGACAAGGAGCCCTTCGGTCTGATCGTGCTGGAGGCCATGGCCTGTGGCCGCCCGGTCGTGGGCGTCAACGCCGGGGGCGTGGCCGAGACTGTGGATGACACGGTCGGCCAGCTGGCGACCAGCGCCGACGCCGACGCCTACGCCCAGGCGGTCGAGGCCCTGTTTGCGCGCGACATCGAGGCCATCGGCCGCGCCGCCCGCGAAAAGGCCGTCAGCCAGTTCGCCTGGAGCCGCGTGTTCGAGGACCTGTGCATGGTTTACGGCGAACTGACGGGCGAGGCCGCCTTTGTTCAGCCCGAAGAGGCGTTCGCCGTTCACTGACGCGTTACGTCGTGATTTCGGGTCGATATCTGGACGCGAATATCCGGGCCGTCGCGTCAGGTCTGAAGATAGTCGGGAAATGAGGGGCGGCGCGCCACTTCTTCGTCTGGAAGAAGTGGCGCGAGTGACGGGGCTCGAACCCGCGACCTCCGGCGTGACAGGCCGGCACTCTAACCAACTGAGCTACACCCGCGTATCAGGTCGAAACTTTTGAGTTGTTTCGAAAACTATGAAGGGAAGGCGGTAGCGCCACTCTGTCTATTTCTAGAAAGAGTGGCGCGAGTGACGGGGCTCGAACCCGCGACCTCCGGCGTGACAGGCCGGCACTCTAACCAACTGAGCTACACCC
The DNA here is from genome assembly GCF_000698025.1 of Brevundimonas sp. EAKA. Taxonomy (NCBI): domain Bacteria; kingdom Pseudomonadati; phylum Pseudomonadota; class Alphaproteobacteria; order Caulobacterales; family Caulobacteraceae; genus Brevundimonas; species Brevundimonas sp. EAKA. The sequence goes on from NZ_JMQR01000009.1 coordinate 42,110, forward strand.
GCGTTTCCCGGCCGAAGCGGCTGTGCGCCCCGGCGAGGGGCGTCGTTTAGGCGGGCTGACCCAGCGCGTCAAGCGGCCTTTTCCGAGAAAGACCCGCCTCAGCGCGGAAGGGGCGTGGACGGAGGGACTGCGGCCGCCTGGGGCGGGCTGTGCGGGCCCGACAGGCCGCCCGTGGCGGGCTCCTGAGCGGCGACGGCCGGGGCGGGCGGCTCGTAATGAACGCCCACGCCGGGCCCCACCGGCAGGTCGAAGGCCACCCAGGCCGCCACCATGGTCAGGCCGGCCACCAGGAAGGCCCCGGCGTAAGGCAACATGGTCGCCATCAGGGAGCCCAGGCCGAAGCGCGGATCCCAGCGCTGGGCGAAGGTCAGGATCAGCGGGAAATAGCTCATCAGCGGCGTGGCGATGTTCGTCACCGAATCGCCCATGCGATAGGCGGCCGTCGTCATCTCCGGCGAAATGCCCAGCAGCATGAACATCGGCACGACGATGGGGGCCAGGGCCGACCATTTGGCCGAGGCCGAGCCGATGAACAGGTCAAAGAAGCAGGACACCAGGACGACGCAGATCAGAAGCAGGGGCGCGGGCAGGGCCAGGCTCTTCAGCTCGGCGGCCGCGTTGACCGCCAGGATCGGCCCCAGGCCCGACCAGTTGAACATGGCCACGAAATGGGCGGCGAAGAAGGCCAGGACGATATAGGGCGCCAGCTGGGCGATGCCGTCACGCATCATCCGCACCAGGTCGCGATGGGACCGTATCGAGCCGGATCCCGCCCCAAAGGCCGCGCCCGTGACAAAGAAGACCACGGCGAAGAAGGCGACCAGCGAACGGTACAGGGGATTGAACCTCTGCTCCGGGTCGGCGTCGGGGTCCACGAAGGGCGAGCCCGGCAGCAGGGTGATCAGGGTCCACAGACCGATCATGGCCAGGAGGGCCAGGCCGGCGAATTGGAGACCGCGTCTCTGGGCCGCGGTCAGAGGCTCCTTTTCCGAGGTCGCGGGGGCGGCGACGCCTTCGGACGGGGTCCATTTGCCCAGCCGGGGCTCGATCACCCGGTCGGTCAGGAACCAGACGATGGGCGTGAAGACGAACACCACCCCGACGATGAAGAACCAGTTGCCGGCGATGTTCACCGAATAGGACGGATCGATCAGGTGGGCGGCGGGCTCGGTGATGCCCAGGATCAGGGCGTCGCTGGCGCCGGGGAACAGATTGCCGGCGTAACCGCCCGACACGGCGGCGAAGCCTGCAGCCAGGCCGGCCAGGGGATGACGCCCCGCCGCCGCGAAAATCACCGCCGCCAAGGGAATCACCACCACATAGGAGGCGTCGGATGCATGGTGCGACACCATGCCGGTGATCACGACGACCGGCGTCAATATGGCGCGGGGCGCATTCAGAAGCGCGCCGCGAATCGCCGTGGAGAACATCCCGGTCCTTTCGGCCACCGCCGCGCCGTAGATGATGGTGATGACGATCCCCAGCGGCGGGAAGTCCGCCAGGGTGCGCGGCATGCCGATGATCAGCCGCTCCAGATTTTCGGGCGACAGCAGGCTTTGCGCGACCAGACGGTCCCCCGTCACCGGATTGACCGCCGACCAGCCCAGTCCGGCCCCGACCAGACTCAGCGCGATCAGGCCCGCGATCAGCCACAGAAACAGGAAGACAGGATCGGGCAGGCGATTCCCGACCCGCTCGACGGTGTTCAGGACACGGGCGCCCAGGCTCATGCGGATGACTTTCGGTTGGGATTTCAAGGCGGCAGTAGGGCCGGGAAGGGGCCAGAACCGCAAGCGTCGGGGCTGCGACATATGGCCCGGGAACTTGCGATCCGTTCTCAACAAAAAACCAATGGACGCAGGGGTTTGAACCTCGCGAACGTTGGGTCTAAGAAGCGCCGAATCCCGCCTCTCCCCGGCGGCCGAGGTTCTTTGAATGAACGCATTTCTGCTCGAATATCTGCCGGTCATTATCTTCGCCGGCATCGCCGCCTTCATCGGCGTGCTCTTCATCGCCCTGCCGATGCTGTTGGCGCCCAAGAGCCCCGATTCAGAGAAGCTGTCCGCCTATGAGTGCGGGTTCAACGCCTTCGACGACGCCCGGATGAAGTTCGACGTGCGCTTCTATCTGGTGTCGATCCTGTTCATCATCTTCGATCTGGAAGTCGCCTTCCTGTTCCCGTGGGCGGTGTCGATGTTCGACCTGTCGCACGCCGGAATGATCTTCGCCTTCTGGTCGATGATGGTCTTCCTGGGCGTACTGACCATCGGCTTCATCTACGAATGGAAGAAGGGAGCCCTGGAATGGGAATAGTCGCGCCTTCCTCGCCGCTGCCCGGCGTTTCGGCGGGGCCCCTGGTTCCCGCCAATTCGGCCGCGCGTTCGATGGTCGAGGGGTATGACCCCAAGATCCACGACAAGTTCTTCGAGTCGGTCAACATGGAGCTGGGCGAGCGCGGCTTCCTGACCGCCTCGCTGGACGACGTCATCACCTGGGCGCGCACCGGCTCGCTGATGTGGATGACCTTCGGCCTGGCCTGCTGCGCCGTCGAGATGATCCAGATGTCGATGCCGCGCTTCGACGTCGAACGCTTCGGCATGGCTCCGCGCGGCAGCCCGCGTCACTCGGACCTGATGATCGTGGCCGGCACCCTGACCAACAAGATGGCCCCGGCCATCCGCAAGGTCTACGACCAGATGCCCGACCCGCGCTATGTCGTGTCCATGGGCAGCTGCGCCAACGGCGGCGGCTATTATCACTACAGCTACAGCGTCGTTCGCGGTTGCGACCGCGTGGTGCCGGTGGACGTCTATGTCCCGGGTTGCCCGCCGACGGCCGAGGCCCTGCTGTACGGCCTGCTGCAGCTGCAGAAGAAGATCCGCCGCACGGGGACCATCGACCGATGAGCTCGCTGGCTGTTCAAGAACGGTTCGAGGCCGCTTTGACGCCGATGGGCGCCGAGATGGTCGGGGCTCTGGGCGTCGAGGCGCAGGTCGCCTTCGGCGAACTGACCCTGCTGGCGCCGCGCGAACGGATCGTCGAGGTCATGACGGCGCTGCGCGACCAGTTCGGCTTCCAGCAGCTGCTGGATCTGTGCGGCGCCGACTATCCGGATCGCGAGGAGCGGTTCGAGGTCGTCTATCACCTGCTGTCGATGACCCGGAACGCCCGGGTCCGCGTCAAGGTCGTGACCGACGAGGTCCAGCCCGTCGCCACCGTGACCGGGGTCTATCCGTCGGCCGGCTGGTTCGAGCGCGAAGCCTACGACATGTACGGCGTGATCTTCTCGGGGCATCCGGACATGCGCCGTCTGCTGACGGACTATGGCTTCGAAGGCCATCCGCTGCGCAAGGACTTCCCGATGACGGGCTATGTCGAGGTCCGCTACGACGAAGAGCAGAAGCGGGTCGTCTATGAGCCGGTCAAGCTGACGCAGGAATTCCGGACGTTCGACTTCCTGTCGCCGTGGGAAGGCGCCGACTACCCGGCGCCCGTGCTTCCCGGCGACGAAAAGGCTGGAGTGAAGGGCTGATGGCTGACGGAGCCCCCGTAACCGCGCCCGTGAACGGCGCTGTCGATCCGTTCGAGGACATGCCGGTCGATCACCGCACCGCGCACGCCAAGGACATGGACGACCGCAAGTTCACCATCAACTTCGGCCCGCAACACCCGGCCGCGCACGGCGTGCTGCGGCTGGTGCTGGAGCTGGACGGCGAGATCGTCGAACGCGTCGATCCGCACATCGGCCTGCTGCACCGCGGCACCGAGAAGCTGATGGAGGCCCGCACCTATCTGCAGAACGTGCCCTATCTGGACCGGCTCGACTATGTCGCGCCGATGAACCAGGAACACGCCTTCTGCCTGGCCATCGAGAAGCTGCTCGGCGTTGAGGTTCCCTACCGGGCCCAGCTGATCCGGGTGCTCTATTCGGAAATCGGCCGGATCGGGAACCACCTGCTGAACGCGACCATGCAGGCCATGGACGTCGGCGCCCTGACGCCCCCGCTGTGGGGCCACGAAGAGCGCGAAAAGCTGATGGTCTTCTACGAGCGCGCCAGCGGGGCGCGTCTCCACGCCAACTATTTCCGTCCCGGCGGCGTCCACCAGGATCTGCCGATGGACCTGATCGACGACATCGGTCGCTGGTGCCACGAATTCCCCAAGGCCCTGACCGATATCGAGAGCCTGGTCACCGAAAACCGCATCTTCAAGCAGCGCAACGTCGACATCGGCGTGGTGTCCAAGGAACAGGCCCTGGCCTGGGGCTTCACCGGCGTCATGCTGCGCGGCTCCGACATCGCCTGGGATCTTCGCAAGTCGCAGCCCTATGAGTGCTACGCCGAGCTGGAGTTCGATATTCCGGTCGGCAAGAACGGCGACTGCTGGGATCGGTACCTCTGCCGCATCGAGGAGATGAAGCAGTCGGTGCGGATCATGGAGCAGTGCATCCACAAGCTGCGCAACTGCCCCGGCGAACCGGTGATGCTCGAGGACAACAAGATCGTTCCGCCGCGTCGCGGCGAGATGAAGCGGTCGATGGAATCCCTGATCCATCACTTCAAACTGTATACCGAAGGCTTCAAGACGCCTGAGGGCGAGGTCTATGCCTCGGTCGAGGCGCCCAAGGGCGAGTTCGGCATCTATCTGGTGTCTGACGGCACCAACAAACCCTATCGCGTCAAGATCTCGGCGCCGGGCTTCCGTCACCTGCAGGCGATGGACTGGATCAACAGCGGCCACCAGCTGGCCGACGTCTCCGCCATCCTGGGCTCGCTCGACATCGTTTTCGGAGAAGTGGACCGATGAGCGTTCGTCGTCTCGCCAAGGAACAACCGGCCTCGTTCGCCTTCTCGGCCGATACGACGGCCAAGGCTGAATGGTGGATCAAGAAGTATCCGGAAAGCCGTCGCCAGTCGGCGGTGATCCCGATCCTGTGGCTGGTCCAGAAGCAGGAAGGCTGGGTCTCCGAGCCCGCCATCCGCGCCATCGGCGAACTGCTGGGCATGCCCTTCATCCGGGTGCTGGAGGTCGCGACCTTCTACACCATGTTCATGCTGGAGCCGGTCGGCAAGACCGCCCTGATCCAGGTGTGCGGCACGACGCCCTGCATGCTGCGCGGCGCCAATGAGCTGATGAAGGTCTGCAAGGAGAAGATCGGTCCCAAGGACCATCTGTCCGCCGACGGCCGCTTCACCTGGCAGGAAGTCGAATGCCTGGGCGCCTGTTCGAACGCGCCCATGGCCCAGATCAACGACTATTATTTCGAGGACCTGACGCCCGAGTCCCTGGCCCAGATCATCGACGACTTCGCCGCCGGCAAGACGCCCAAGCCGGGCTCCTATCAGGGGCGCGCCACGTCCGAGCCGGCCGGCGGGGCCAAGACCCTGCTGGATCCGAAACTGTACGACGGTTCGGCCGCCCAGCCGATCGCCAAACTGCCCAACAGCGACCCGGCGCCGGTCGAGAAGGCCCCCGCCTGATGCCTGCGCCCGACCTCGACAGCGACGAAGGCCGCGCCGCGTACCGCAAGGAGCTGCGCCTTGTCGCACGGCCCCTGCGCGCGGGCGGGCTCGCGCTGGTGGTCGGCGCGGCCATGCTGATTTTGCTGACCCGTCAGGGGACGCCGGGCCTGGGCGACTGGGCCTTCACCCTGTCCTACGTCATGCTCGGCGCCGGCTGGGCCTGCGTCATCGGCGCCATCTACGCCCGAAACCGGCACCACAAACGCCGGATGCGCCAGTTGGACGTCATGTCGTCATGACGCCGTTGATCGATTGTGGTTCCATGAATTCGATGCAGCGTGCCGGGGGGCGCCATGTCGATGGATCAGAAACGGGCAGGGCGCCGCGCGCCCAAGCGCGGCCGGGGCGGGGGGAGCCCCGCCGGGGCGGGCCGGTTGCCC
>NZ_JMQR01000010.1:0-45731 GCF_000698025.1 Brevundimonas sp. EAKA
GCCCCCCTCTGGCGCGCTATGCGCGCCTGTCTCCCCCCAAGGGGGGGAGATGGCATGAGAATCCTCCTGACAAACGACGACGGGATCGAGGCGGAAGGTCTTGAATCCCTTGAGCGGATCGCGCGGACGCTGAGCGACGACATCTGGGTGTGCGCGCCCGCCGTCGAACAGTCGGCCAAGGGCCGGGGCATCACGCTGAGCGAGCCGCTGCGGGTGCACAGGCACGGCGAGCGGCGGTTTTCGGTGACGGGGACGCCGACCGACTGCGTCATCCTGGCGGTCAACGACCTGATGCCGGAGCGGCCGGACCTGGTGCTGTCCGGCGTCAACCGGGGGCATAATATCGGCGAGGACGTCAGCTATTCGGGCACGGTGGCGGGCGCGCTTCAGGGCATGGCCTTCGGCATCCGCTCCATCGCCCTGAGCCAGAGCCTGGAGCGGTTCCATGACGAGGTGGTGGCCCACTGGGAGACGGCCGAGGCCTTCGCCCCGGCCATCATCAGCAAGCTGCTGGACCAGAAATGGGCCAATGGGGTGGTGATGAACCTGAACTTCCCCAACCTGCCGCCGGAACGGGTCGAGCAGATCGAGGTGACGACGCAAGGGTTCCGCGACGTGGGCGAGATGCACGCGGTGCGGCGCACCGACCTGCGCGGGCGGGATTATTACTGGATGAGCTTCCGCGGCGAGAAGCAGGAGCATGCCGAGGGCACCGACCTGAGGGCCATCGAGGCGGGGCGGATCTCGGTCACGCCGCTGCACATCGACCTGACCCACATGGCCAGCGTCCATGACCTGAAGAAGGTGCTGGGCGGGGCGCCGCCGAAGAAGACGGAGCGCGCTGCGTGATGAGGCCGGCTGTCTCGCGCCCCCTCCACCACGACGCAAGGGCGTCGCGGTCCCCCTCCCCCAGGGGGGGAGGAAAATGAACCTGCACGACGACCGCGCCGGACGGCTGATCCTGTCGCTGCGCCAGCAAGGGGTGACGGATCCCCAGGTGCTGGCCGCGATGGAGAGCATCGACCGCGCGGTCTTCGTGCACGAGAAATTCCTGGACCAGGCCTGGGAAGACCAGGCCCTGCCCATCGACTGCGCCCAGACCATCAGCCAGCCCTATATCGTCGGCCTGATGACCCAGGCCCTGGACGTCCAGCCCCGCCACCGGGTGCTGGAGATCGGCACCGGCAGCGGATACCAGTGCGCGGTGCTGAGCCGGCTGGCCCGCTATGTCTATTCGGTGGAGCGGTATCGCAGCCTGCTGGTCGAGGCGGAGGCCAAGCTGCGGACGCTGGAGATCGACAATGTCATCACCAAACATGGCGACGGCGGCCTGGGCTGGATCGAACAGGCGCCCTTCGATCGCATCATGGTGACGGCGGCGTCTCCGGCCGAGCCGACCGAACTGTTGAAACAGTTGAAGCCGAACGGTGTTCTGGTCGCGCCCGTTGGCCGGACCTCGGTGCAGATGCTGCACCGCTATGTCGGTCAGGGCGACGGGTCATTCCGGCGCGAGAGCCTGACGGAGGTGCGGTTCGTGCCCCTGGTCGAGGGGACGGCGAAGGAGGGGTAGGTGGGCTTGAATGGTGAATCGTTTGTCGTGACTGAATGTCGCCCTCGATTCACTTCACGATTCACCTCTCACGAGTCACGCCGTCTCGCCGTTAACCTTCCCGCCCAACTTTGGCGATGATTGCGGGCTTGGCTTAAGCGGCGCGAGCGGGCACACCGGGCGGGCAGTTTAACCATCTAAGGAGCGGCCGGTGGCGGTGATATCGGGCTGGATCAGAGCGGTTGTAATCGCGGGGGCGTCGCTGAGCGCGGCGGCCTGTATGACCTATCCGTCCGAGCCGCAGTATTCGACGCGACCGACGGTGGGCGGGCAGGGCGCCTATCCGCCGCCGGCGCAGCAAGGTCCGTATGGTCAGCCGACCTCTCCCCAGGCTCAGCCTTATCCGCAGCCGCAAGCGACGGCGCCGGTCGGCCAGGTGGATGGGGGATATCTGCCGCCGCCGGTCGCTGCGACGCCGACGCAGCCGACCTATGTTCCTCCCGCGTCCTCCTATCCGGCGTCGCCGACCCCCTCGGGCGTGGTCACGCCGGGCGCCGCCTATGAGATCCAGCCGGGCGACACCATCTCGGGCGTCGGCCGGCGGTTCCAGACGCCGGTTCAGACCCTGATCGATCTGAACGGCCTGGGGCCGCGCGGCGCGATCACGACGGGCCAACGAATCATTCTTCCCGATGCGGCGGTCGATACAGGCCGCGACCCCTATGCGACCGGGCCTTCGCCGGCCGGAGTTCTGGTGCCGAACAGCGGCATGGCCCCGCCTCCGCCGCCGCCTCCGCCTTCGGGCAACGCCGCGCTTCCGGCTCAAACCCGTCCGACGGCCCCGGCCGTCGGCGCGGCTCGCCCGCCGGTCAGCGCCGCGCCTTCCGCGACGCCCGTTGCGGGCGGTCCCATCGCCCTGTTGTGGCCGGTGCGCGGCGATATCCTGCGGCGGTTCGGCCCGGTCGGGATGGGCGAGCGCAACAACGGGATCAACATCGGCGCCTCGGCCGGCGCCTCGGTCGTGGCCTCGGCCGGGGGACGCGTAGCCTATGTGGGCGACGATCTGGTGGGGCAGGGGCTGACGGTGCTGGTGGTCCACAACGGCGGCTGGCGCACGGTTTACGGCCATCTGGGTTCGGCCACGGTCAAGGACGGCGACGACGTGCGTGCGGGCCAGCAGATCGGCACGGTCGGTCTGACGGCCGGCGACGGACGCCCGTCGATCCATTTCGAAACCCGTCAGATGCGCGGCGACGACCCGGTCGCGGTCGATCCCCTGACCGTATTGCCACGCTGAACGTTTAGCCGCGTTGCAATCCGCGAGACGGAGCCCTAGGTTCCGCGCCTCGTTTTAATGGGGGCCGGCGAGGGCTGTCCCCCTTGTGTTCGGAGACTACCCATGGGCGCCCCAGCTGACGGCGGCATGATGGCCGTGATCATGCAGTTCCTGCCGATCGTCGCCATCTTCATCCTGTTCTACTTCCTGCTGATCCGTCCGCAGCAGAAGCGCGCCAAGGAACATGCGGCGGCCATCGGCGCCGTGAAGCGCGGCGACACCGTCGTGCTGTCCAGCGGCATGATCGGCAAGGTGACCCGCGTCGAAGAGGCCGAGGTCAATGTCGAGATCGCGCCCAGCGTCAATGTGCGCGTGGTCAAGACGATGATCGCCGAGGTGCGCAACCGCACCGCCATCGCCGCCAACGATTCCAAGGCCTGATACTTCGCGTATCGCTGAACCGAGACCGCCCTCATGATTCAGCTCTCGCGCTGGAAAGTCATCCTCGTCGTCGCCTCGGCGATCCTCGGCTGCCTGCTGGCCTTCCCCAACCTGCTGAGCTCGGCTCAGCGGGAGGCGCTGCCCGGCTGGCTGCCGAAGAACGCCCTGAACCTCGGGCTCGACCTGCAGGGCGGGTCGTATCTGCTGCTGGAAGTCGATGTGCCGGCGATGCGCGAAAAGCGCGTCACCAACCTGATCGAGGATGTACGGGTCACGCTGAACGGCGAGGGGATCGCCACCAACGGCTTCCAGCGCGAAGCCGGCGGGGTGATCGTGACCCTGGCCAATCCGGGGCAGCAGACGGCGGCCTTCGAAGCCCTGCGCCAGCTGGCCGGGGCCGCGGGCCCCTCAGGGCAGGTCGAGCGCACGGCGACGCGTGTGGGCGGCGACCGGATCCGCTTCGCCTATACGGACACGGCCCTGGCCGGCATGGGAGCGACGGCGGTGGACCAGTCGATCGAGGTGGTGCGCCGCCGGATCGACAGCCTGGGCACGCGCGAACCCTCGATAACCCGCCAGGGCGCCGACCGGATCGTGGTCCAGGCGCCGGGCGAGAGCGATCCTCGCAAGCTGGAGGAGGTCATCGGCCAGACGGCGCAGCTGACCTTCCAGATGGTGGATACCGAGAATTCGGTGACGGACGCCATGGCCGGACGGGTTCCGCCGGACGCCGAACTGCTTATGGACGAGCAGGGCACGCCCTATCTGGTCAAGAAGCGGGTGCTCGTCTCGGGCGAGAACCTGACGAGAGCCTCGGTCGATGCTGACCAAAGCGGTCGGCCTGCTATCGGCTTCCGCTTCGATGGCGCGGGCGCCCGCCGGTTCGGCGAGGCGACGTCCGCCAACATCGGCAAGCCCTTCGCCATCATCCTGGACGGCAAGGTCATCTCGGCGCCGCGCATCAATAGCGCCATCACCAACGGCTCGGGCATCATCGAAGGCCAATTCTCGATCCAGGAAGCCGCGACGATGGTGAACCTGCTGAACGGGGGCGCCCTGCCGGCGCCGCTGAACGTCGAGGAACGCCGGACCGTCACCGCCGAACTGGGCGCCGACGCCGTGACGGCGGGCGCCCTGTCGACCGCCGTCGGCTTCGCCATCATCGTGGTCTTCATGATCCTGGCCTACGGCTTCCTGTTCGGGGGCGTGTCGGTCATCGGCCTGGTGCTGAACGGGGTGCTGATCGTGGCGGCCATGTCGCTGACCCAGGCGACCCTGACCCTGCCGGGCATCGCCGGTCTGATCCTGACCTTCGCCGTGGCCGTGGACGCCAATGTGCTGATCTATGAGCGGATGCGTGACGAGGCCCGGTCGGGCCGCAGCGTGATCGCCAGCATGGACGCCGGCTTCTCCAAGGCCTGGGGCACGATCCTGGACGCCAATGTCACCACCCTGGTGGCGGCGGCGATCATGTTCGTCTTCGGCGCCGGTCCGGTGCGCGGCTTCGCCTGGACGCTGAGCATCGGCGTCTTCACCTCGGTGTTCTCGTCGGTTCTGGTGGCCCAGGTGCTGCTGGCCTACTGGCTCAAGACCGCCAAGCCCAAAAAACTGCCGATCGCGGAGTGATGGCGATGCGTGGATGGCCCTTCATCAAACTGCTGCCGCAGAAGACGAATTTCCATTTCGTCAAATACGCCCGGTTCGCCGCGGTGCTGTCGGTGGTTCTGTGCGTCGCCTCGATCGTGGCGTGTTTCGTTCCCGGCCTGAACATGGGCATCGACTTCCGGGGCGGCGCCTCGATGGAGGTGTCCAAGCCGGCCGGTCAGGCTATCGAGCTGGACCGCGTGCGTGAGGCGGTCAACAGCCTGAACCTGGGCGACGTCCAGGTGCAGGGCATCGCCCGGCGCGACAGCAATGTGGATGACGGCTCGACCGCCATTCTACGCTTCCAGGTGCCGGAAGGCCGCGACCAGACCCAGGTGGTCAACCAGGTCGAGACCGCAATCAGCCAGACCGTGGGCGAGGTCCAGTATTCGGGCGTCAGCGTCGTCGGCTCCAAGGTCTCGGGCGAGCTGTTCACCTCGGGCCTGCTGGCCCTGGGCGTCGCCATCGGCCTGATGTTCCTCTACATCTGGTTCCGGTTCGAACCGCAGTTCGGCTTCGGCGCCGTGATCGGCCTGCTGCACGACGTGGTGCTGACCTTCGGTCTGATCGTGCTGTTCCGGCTGGAGTTCAGCCTGAACATGGTCGCCGCCATCCTGACCGTCATCGGCTATTCGATGAACGACACCGTGGTGGTGTTCGACCGTCTTCGCGAGAACCTGCGCAAGTATAAGACCATGCCATTGCGTGAGGTGATCGATCTGTCTCTGAACGAGACCCTGTCGCGGACCATCATCACCGGCGTGACCGCCGTCATGGTGCTGGCGGCCCTGGCGATCTTCGGCGGCGAGGCCCTGTTCGGCTTCTCGATCGCCCTGATGTTCGGCATCATCATCGGCACCTATTCGTCCATCTATGTCGGCGCGCCGATCATCCTGCTGTGGGGCGTCAAGCGCGGCGCCCTGGCCGACGACGCCAAGCCGATCAAACTGGGCATGGCCAGCCGGCCCTGATCATCGCATCCTCTCCCGGAAACGGGGGAGGGCGTGATGAGGCGAAGTTTCGTGCTGGCGGCGTTTCTGGCGCTTGGCCTGGGCATGGGCGCCGAGGCCCAGACCCATGTTGGCAAGGACGCCTATCAGGGACTGCACTGGTCGGTCGCCGCACCCCAGGGCGCGTCCTGGACCCTGGTCTGTCGATTTCGCCCTGTGACGGTCTGGGTCAGTCCCTATGAGCGGGACCGCTGGATGAACATCATGACTCAGGATGGCCGAGGCAGCCGCCATGGCCGCCTGCCCGGCGACAACGGCCGCTGCTCCCTGACCAAGACCGGCGGCGAGGGCTCGGTCGGGATCGCCCTGGTCAAGAACGGCATGGCGACGTCGGCGGGCACGCGCGATCAGGCGAACCCAGCGAAGGTGACGGTGTTCTGAACCTGATCGCGCTCTACGCGATTCCCACCCTCTCGCCCGTCACCCCTCGGGACGAGCCCGAGGGTGACGGGCAGTGGAACGGAATCGTCAGCGCAGCGAGGCGGCGAAGCGCTGGATGCGGGTGCAGGCTTCTTCCAGCACGGCGTCGGAGGTGGCGTAGCTGATGCGGAAATAGGGCGACAGGCCGAAGGCCTCGCCCTGGACCACGGCGACGCCCTCGGCGTTCAGCAGTTCGGCGGCGAAGGTGCTGTCGCCGTCGATGACCACGCCCGATTCCGTCGTCTTGCCGATCAGGCCGGCGATGGACGGATAGACGTAGAATGCGCCTTCCGGCACAGCGCAGGTGAGGCCGGTCGCCTGGTTCAGCATCGAGACGACCAGGTCGCGACGCTTCTCGAAGGCGGCCTTGCGCTCGGGGATGAAGTCCTGGGTTCCGTTCAGGGCCTCGACCGCCGCCCACTGGCTGATGCTGGTGGGGTTGGAGGTGGTCTGGCTGGCCACCTTGCGCATCAGGTCGATCAGCGCCTTCGGCCCGCCGGCGTAGCCGATGCGCCAGCCGGTCATGGCATAGGCCTTGGACACGCCGTTGACCGTCAGGGTGCGATCGATCAGGTCGGGCGCGACCTGGGCGATAGTGGTGTAGTCGAAGTCGCCATAGACGAGGTGCTCGTACATGTCGTCGGTCAGCACCCAGACGTGCGGGTGGCGACGCAGGACGTCGGCCAGGGCCAGCAGCTCCGCCTGGGTGTAGGCGGCGCCGGTCGGGTTGGACGGGCTGTTCAGGATCAGCCACTTGGTGCGGGGCGTGATGGCGGCCTCCAGCACCTCGGGACGCAGTTTGAAGCCGTCCTTCTCCTCGCCGACCACGGTGACGGGCTCGCCGCCGGCCAGCAGGACCATGTCGGGGTAGGAGACCCAGTAGGGGGCGGGCACGATGACCTCGTCGCCGGGGTTCAGGGTGGCGACCAGGGCGTTGAAGATGACCGGCTTGCCGCCCGGCGCGACGTGGATCTGCGACACGTCATAGTTCAGACCGTTCTCACGCGCGAACTTGGCCACGATGGCCTTCTTCAGCTCGGGCATGCCGTCGGCGTCGGTGTATTTGGTCTCGCCGCGATGGATCGCGTCGATCGCGGCCTGTTTGATATTCTCGGGCGTGTCGAAGTCCGGCTCTCCGGCGCCGAGGCCGATCACGTCGCGGCCCTCGGCTTTAAGCTTCCGGGCCTGGGCGGTCACGGCGATGGTGGCCGAGGGCTTGACGCGGGCGAGGGCGGAAGATTGCAGGCTGGACATGGGTATCCCGTCGATCTTGGAAGGTTCGTGCCGGGGAAGGCGAGGTTCCTTACGCGCCGTCGCCGTTCGGGACAATCCGCCGACGCTCGCTAATCGCCGGACAGGATGATAAGCGGCGCTCCTGATGCGCTGGATCATCGATTTCCTGTCGAATATGGAGGCGCGTCGCTGGCGCGCCGTGCTGGCGACGGCCCTTCTGCTGGGCGCCATGATCGCCCTGTTCGCCGTGGGCAAGAGCCAGTTGGGCCTGGACGCCGAGGTGAGGCTGGAGGCCTGGCTGGGCGGGTTCAGGGATGGGCCTTGGGGACTGCCGGCCGCCATCGTCGTCTTCACAGTCGCGGCCTTCTTCGGGGCGCCGCAGTTCATCCTGATCGCCGCCTGCGTCGTGGCCTTCGGGCCGTGGTTCGGGTTTCTGTACAGCTGGATCGCCACGGTCGCCTCGGCCGCCGTCACCTATTGGATGGGGCGCGGGCCGACGGCGCGCCTGCTTGAACGGCACGGGGGCAGGACGGTGGGGCGGCTGACTCGGTTCGTGGGTCAGAACGCCTTCTACGCCAGCTTCATGATCCGCAACGTGCCGTCGGCGCCCTTCATCGTCGTCAACATGGCGTTCGGCGCGGCGCGGGCGTCGTTTCCCGGCTTCCTGGCCGGTTGCGCGCTCGGAGTGCTGCCCAAGACGGCCCTGGTGGCCTTCTTCGGCGGATCCTTCATGACGGCGGTCAGCGGCGACGGGATCTGGACCTCGGCCATACTGGCGGGCGTGGCCCTGGCCTGGCTGGCTCTGATGCTGGGTGTTCGCGAATGGGTGAAGCGGCGCGAAGTCGCGCGCGGCGACTGATCCGGCAAGCGAAAGGCAGCATGTTTCACAGGCTGTTTCCCACCCTCATGACGCTAACGTGAACACCCCCAAGCGCGGCTGTTCCACAGGGTTGGGGGTGAACTTGGATACGGTGCGCTAAGGGGGTTGTATTCCCTGTTTCATACGGGCACACGGGCCAACGGTAGACGTGGCGAAGACGATCAGGAAGCTGTCCGGCAAGGGGATGTCAGGGCAGCGGGGCGTCGCCAGGTCAACTGCGAAACTGACGCCCTCGGTCAAAGAACAACGGTATCGATTCCCATGAGCTTTTCCCTTTTCGGCGCGATCTCCAACGACATCGCGATGGACCTGGGCACCGCCAACACCCTGATCTACATGAAGGGCAAGGGCATCGTCCTGAACGAGCCTTCGGTCGTGGCCCTACGCAATGTCGGCGGACGCAAGATCGTCCACGCCGTAGGCATAGAGGCCAAGCAGATGCTGGGCCGCACCCCGGGCCACATGGAAGCCATCCGCCCGATGCGTGACGGCGTCATCGCTGACTTCGAAGTCGCCGAAGAGATGATCAAGCACTTCATCCGCAAGGTGCATAACCGCAAGGGCTTCGTGAACCCGAAGATCATCGTCTGCGTGCCGTCGGGCGCCACGGCGGTCGAGCGTCGCGCCATCAACGACTCCTGCCTGAACGCCTCTGCGCGCCGCGTGGGCCTGATCGACGAGCCGATGGCCGCCGCGATCGGCGCAGGCCTGCCGATCCACGAGCCGACCGGCTCGATGGTCGTCGACATCGGCGGCGGCACGACGGAAGTGGCTGTCCTGTCGCTGTCGGGCATCGTCTATTCGCGTTCGGTCCGCGTCGGCGGCGACAAGATGGACGACAGCATCATCAGCTACATGCGTCGCAACCATAATCTGCTGATCGGCGAGACGACCGCCGAACGCATCAAGAAGGACATCGGCACCGCCCGTATCCCGGCCGACGGCGAAGGCCTGTCGATCGAGGTCAAGGGCCGCGACCTGATGCAGGGCGTGCCGCGCGAGGTCCGCATCTCGGAACGTCAGGCGGCCGAAGCCCTGGCCGAGCCGGTGACCCAGATCATCGAGGCGGTGAAGGTCGCGCTGGAGGCCACCCCGCCGGAACTGGCCGCCGACATCGCCGACAAGGGCATCATGCTGACGGGCGGCGGCGCCCTGCTGCGCGGCCTGGACATCGAGATCCGCGACCATACCGGCCTTCCGGTTTCGGTGGCTGACGATCCGCTGTCGTGCGTCGCCATCGGTTGCGGCCGCGTTCTGGAACATCCGCGCTGGATGAAGGGCGTGCTCGACTCGGCGCTCTGATCAATTCGTCTGCAGCCGGGTGAGAACCTGGCTGCAAATCCTTTCGGGCCTTCGCGATCAACGGTTCCATTCTGGCCCCGATTTTGCGATAGGCAGGCATGACGGCAGGGGCGCCTGCCGATTCCAACCCCTTATGTGGAAGGTCGCCCGTGGCGTTTCGCGACGGCCCTTTTGAAAACCTGAAGGTGCCGCTGGCCTGGACCGCCGCGGTGGTCGCAGTCGTGGCCATGGCGGGCGCGGCTCTTCTTCTTGTCAGCGATCGCACGACGCCGGACGGCGGCTCCAGCTATGGCGCGGCGCGGGGGGCTGCGGCCTCTGTGACCGGGCCGGTCAGCGGCGTCTTCGCCGCGCCGGTGCGCTGGGTCGGCGCCGTCACCGATTACATCGGCGGGTATTTCTTTGCAGTGTCCGAGAACCGGCGGCTGAGGGCCGAGGTGGCCGAGTTGGAGCCCTGGCGCGACCAGGCCATCGCCTTGAAGAACGTCAACGCCCGTTATGAAGCCATGCTGGGTCTGCGGACCGAACCGGCCGTGCCCATGGTCACGGCGCGCGCCATTTCGGATGCCCGCGGCCCCTTCAATCGCGCCAAGCTGGTGGATGTCGGCGCGTCGAAAGGCGTGCGGATCGGCAATCCGGTCATTAACGAGCACGGTCTGATCGGCCGCGTCACCGGCGTCACCGGCGGCGTCAGTCGCATGGTGCTGCTGACCGACGTCGCGTCCCGTACGCCGGTTCTGGTGGACCGCACCGACGCCCGCGCCCTGCTGACCGGCGACGGCAGCGACAACCCCCGGCTGGAGTTCGTGCGCGGGGCCGGTTCTGTGCAGGCGGGCGACCGGATCCTGAGTTCCGGCGATGGCGGCGGCCTGCCGCGCGGCATTCCCATCGGCGTGGCGGCCAAGGGGATCGACGGCAGCTGGCGCGTGAAACTGTTCAGTGATCGCGGCGCCATCGACTATGTGCGGGTTCTGCTGTTCCAGGACTTCGGCCAACTGATCGATCCGAATGCGCTCAATGCGCCGCCCCTGGCCGGTTTGACCACGGCGCCTCCGCCGAACGCTGAACAGGCGGGCGCCATAGGCGACGCGGCAGCACGCCGTCAGGCGGCCGCGGAGGCCCAAGCGGCACGGGCGCGCGCCGCCGCCGCCGTCGCCGCGACACCGCCTGCAAAAACACCGGCGGCGCCCCAGGCGCGTCCCGTTCAGACTCGTCCGGCGCAAACTCGACCCGCCGCCGAGGCGCCATCGGCGGCGACGTCTCCACAACCAACGCCCGCACAGGCGCCGGAGGGCGTGACGTGAGACGTCCGGTCGCGGTCCGCGTCGTCGGACCTCTGCAATGGATCGTCTATCCGGCCCTGGCGGCGATCGCCGCCACCATCATCTTCGCCACGCCTGTGCAACTGTTCGGCTTGATGCTGCCGGAGCCGGTGTTTCCGATGGTGCTGGCCTTCGCCTGGCCGCTGATCCGGCCGTCGATGACGGCGCCCGCAGTACTCTTCGGGCTTGGTCTGTTCCTGGACCTGTTGTGGAACGGACCTCTGGGCCTTTGGGCTCTGTGTCTGATGGGCGTCTATGTCGTGATCCTTTTGTCGCGCAATCTGCTGGCTGGGCATGAGGGGGTGATCCGCTTCGCCTGGTATATGGCCTGCACCCTGGCCGCCTTCCTGGTCGCCTATGTGATCGTGGCGGTGAGGGCGGGCAATCCGCCGGCGATCCTGGCCCTGATCGGCCAGATTCTGCCGACCCTGATCCTGTATCCGATCGCCGACTGGATGCTGGAACGGTTCGACGACGGGGATATCCGGTTCCGATGAGCGGCGAACCCTCCATCTTCTTCGCCGACGTCAACGAGCGCCAGGGCTCCTTCCTGCGCCGCACCTTCGTGTTCGGCGGGCTGACGGCCCTGGGGGTCACGGCCCTGGTGGGGCGGCTGGCCCAGCTTCAGGTCGTCCAGGCCCAGGAATATGCGACCCTGTCGTCGCAGAACCAGTTCAACTTCCGCATGGTCCCGCCGCCGCGCGGCCTGATCAAGGACCGCAACGGCGTGGTCATCGCCGGCAACCGGCCCAGTTTCCGGGTGCTGGTGATCCGTGACGAGACCAAGGATCTGGATCAGACGCTGGATCTTCTGGGCCGTCTGCTGCCCGACACGCTGGAACGTCGACGCGCGATCATCCGCGAGGTCAACGCCTCGCCCAAATTCAACCCGGTGCCGGTCAAGAGCGACCTGACCTGGGAAGAGTTCGCCAAGGTCAACCAGTACGCCAACGAACTGCCCGGCGTCATGGCCGACATGAACGAGGCCCGCTACTATCCGTTCGGCGGCGCCTTCGCCCATGTGATCGGTTATGTCGCCAAGGTGTCTGACCGCGACGTCAAGGCGATCCGCGATAAGGGCGAGACGGTGCCGCCGCTGCTGTTCAACCCCGGTTTCCGGATCGGACGCCAAGGCGTCGAAAAAGCGCTGGACGAAGCCCTGCGCGGAGAGCCGGGCGGCAACCGGGTTGAAGTGGACGCCCGGGGCCGGGTGGTGGCCGAGGATATCGGCGGTTCACGCACCGCCGTGCCGGGCAAGGAGGTTGTTCTTACTCTGGACGCCGATGTCCAGAACCGGGCGCTGGAGGTGTTCGGCGAAGAGTCCGGCGGTTGCGTGGTGATGGACGTCCGCAACGGCGACATCCTCTGCATGGTGTCCGCGCCCTCGTTCGACCCCAACCTGTTTGTTGGCGGTATTCCCTCCAACGTCTACAGCGCTCTCCGCGATTATGAGCGCAAGCCGCTGCTCGACAAGGCCATCGGCGGCGTCTTTCACCCCGGGTCGACGTTCAAACTGACAACCTCGCTGGCCTTGCTGGAGGCTGGGGTCGATCCTGACGAGCGGGTGGTCTGCACCGGCGGCTATCGCTTCGGGTCACGGACGTTCCGCTGCTGGAAACCCGGCGGCCACGGCCCCATGAACATGCATGATGCGATCAAGACGTCGTGCGATGTCTATTTTTATCACATGTGCAATCGGGCCGGCGTCGACAAGATTCAGGAGGTCGGCAAGAAGATCGGCTTCATGCAGACCTACGACATCGGGGTCGGCAACCAGAAGGCCGGATCGATTCCCAGTCGGGCCTGGAAGGCGAACTACAACAAGAACAATCCCAACCCTGATTCTCGGACCTGGTATCCAGGCGAGACCTTGTCGGTTGCGATCGGGCAGGGCGACGTGAACGTCACAGCTCTGCAACTGGCCGTGACGACCGCGCGCTTCGCCAATGCACGAAAGGCGATCATGCCGCGTCTGATCAAGTCGGTCGGCGGGGTGGATCAACCCAGCGGCGCTGCGGTGCCCGATCTGCCCTTCCCGCCCGAACACCTCGAAATCGTTCGTCAGGGCATGGTGGCGGTGGCCAATGACGTCGGGGGCGGCGCCTATCGCCAGAGCCAGCTAGGGCTCGGCGACATCAAGATGGCCGGCAAGACAGGCACGGCGCAGGTGCGCAACTACGGAACAGGCTCTCGCAAGAGCGCCGACGTCACCTGGGCGCTGAAGGACCACAACCTATTTGTGGCGTTCGCCCCTGTGGACGAGCCGCGCTACGCTATCGCCGTCATCATTGAGCATGGCGGCTTGGCCGGATCGACCGCTGCGGCTCCACGTGCGCGCGAAATCATGCGCACAGTGCTGCTTAAGGACCCGGACATGGTGGCGCGTATGACGCGACCACCACCACCGGAGCCTACAGCCTCGGCCGAGGCAGCCGAACTAGAAGGCGCTGCGCCTCCCGAGCCGGATGTCGTGGGGGCTGAGACGGCACGTCGCACCCGTCAGATGCCGACCGTCACCACGGGTCCACGCCCCTATCTGTCCGAGCCGCGCTGATGACCGCTTCCGCCCTGTCCCGTCCCGGCGAGCGCGAGCGCGTTTCGACCAAGATCAGTCAGATCGACTGGCGTCTGCTGGCTCTGATCTGCGTGGTGTCCGGCACCGGCGCATTGATGCTCTATTCCGTGGGCGGAGGGTCCTGGTCGCCGTGGGCGGCGAAACACCTGATCCGCTTCGGCATGTGCGTGGCCCTGATGCTGGCCCTGTCCATGGTCAATATCCGCTTCTGGTTCGGCCTGGCCTATCCGGTCTATGGGGTGGCCCTGCTGATGCTGGCCCTGATCGAGGTTCCGGGCCTGGGTTATACGGCCATGGGCGCTACCCGCTGGCTGAACCTCGGCGTGACGCGCATCCAGCCGTCCGAGATCATGAAGATCGGCGTCGTTCTGGCCCTGGCGCGCTGGTATCACGGCGCTTCGGCCAAGGAGGCCAGCTTCCACTGGAAGCTGATCTATCCGGTCGCCATCATCGGCCTGCCCTTCCTGCTGGTGGCGCACCAGCCGGACCTGGGCTCGGCCATGCTGATCGGCCTGACCGGCGCGGCCATTATGTTCATGGCGGGGCTGAGCTGGAAGATCATCGCTGCTGTGGGCGCCGCCGCCGTGGCGCTGATTCCGCCCTATGTGATGTTCGGCATGCACGAGTATCAACGCCACAGGGTGCTGACCTTCCTGAACCCGGAGGCCGATCCGTCGGGCACGGGCTATCACATCATGCAGTCCAAGATCGCCCTGGGCTCCGGCGGCTTCCTGGGCAAGGGGTTCGGCCTGGGCAGCCAGAGCCAGCTGGAATTCCTGCCCGAAAAACACACTGATTTCATCTTCGCGGCGGTGTCCGAGGAGTTCGGTTTCGTCGGTTCCTTCACCATCCTGGCCTGTTATGCGGCGATCATCCTGATCTCGCTGCGGATCGCATCCCTGTCGCACAGCCATTTCGGCCGTCTGGCCGCGTCGGGGGTGACCGCGACCTTCGCCATGTATGTGCTGATCAACGGCGCGATGGTCATGGGGCTGGCGCCCGTCGTGGGGGTGCCGATGCCGCTGCTGTCCTATGGCGGCACGGTGATGCTGACGGTGATGATCGGTTTCGGCCTGGTGATGGCCACGCGCGTGCACCGTTACGCCGAACTGCCCAAGGGCCAAGGCCTGATCTGACGCCGTTCGCGCGTTCGGAAGCGCGGGTTTTGGGGCGTCGCCTGCACAGCGTCTTACAGCGACGGATTTCCACCACCAGATCAACACCTTCAATTCGGCGGGCCGAATCATGAGCGAAACGAAGCCGACCTCCCCGGAACTGGTCTGGGACGTCCGGGCGGAGCTGGGCGAGGGGCCAGTATGGGACGCCGAGCGCAAGGCGGTGTGGTTCGTCGACATCAAGGGTCGAAAGCTGCATCGTTATACGTCCGGGAGCGGCGAGACCGCCTTGTGGGACTCGCCGGACCAGACCGGCTTCGCCCTGCCGGCCGAGGACGGTTCGCTGGTCTACGGCGTCGGTGGCGGCCTGCATCGATTCGACCCGGAAACGGGCGTCTTCACCATGATCCAGCCGGTCGAGGCGGACCGGCCGCAGAACCGCGTCCGTCCGTGAGCGCCGAAGCCGTAATCCAATTGCGCGCCGGAGACTGGCGCGCCTCCCTGACGCCGGGTCTGGGCGGCGCGATCCTAGACCTGAGCCTACATGGCCGATCGGTGTTGCGGCCAACGCCGAAGGGGGCGACCGACCTGCTGGAAACCGCCTGTTTCCCGCTAGTCCCCTACGCCAACCGGATCGCCGACGCGCGGTTCGTGTTCGAGGGGCGCGAGGTCAGGCTGACCGCGCTGGACCGGTTCGCCCCCCACGCCCATCACGGAGACGGCTGGCTGAAGCCCTGGGCGGTCGAGGCCGTCGACGATGCGAGCGCCGACCTGAGGCTGGACTGGTCGGACCAGGCTGCGGCCCAAGCAGGCGGCTGGCCTTGGCCGTGGCGGGCGCGTCAGGCGGTCAGGCTGACGGACCAGGGGCTGGAGATCAGCCTGTCGGTGACCAACACCGGCGATACGGTCATGCCCGCCGGCCTGGGCCTGCATCCCTATTTCCCCAGACATCCAGACACCCGGCTCAGGCTTTCGGCGACGGGGGTGTGGCTGACCGACGCGCGCGGAATTCCCGAACGGCTGGCGGCGCCGGATGCGGTGGCGGACTGGGGCGACGGCCTGGCCCTGGCCGAGGCCCCCTTTGTCGATCACGCCTACGCCGGCTGGACCGGCGAGGCCCTGCTGGACGGGGACGGGCACCGCATCGTGCTGAACGGCGGCGCGGGCGCGGACTGGGTCCAGGTCTATGCTCCCGTCGGGGCCGACTTCTTCTGTGTCGAGCCGGTGACGCACCGACCGGACATTCTGAACGGGACGCCGGGCGAGGCCGGCGGGCTGGCGCGACTGGCGCCAGGCGAACACCTTACCCTGGTCATGCGTCTGACGGCCGAAGCGATCTAGAGGCCGTTCCGCGCGCCGCCCGTTCCAGGCCGTCACGAAGGCGGCGGCGTTGCGACCGACCTGCTCGGGCGATTGGCCGGGCTTGAACACGGCAGAGCCGAAGCCGGAGGCAGCCGTGCTGGACCCGTGATAGAATATCGGATCGTCGACAGGTTCGGTCTGCCGCACGACCGCCGCTGACGCACCGCCGCGGCGGCGACAAAAAAGCCCCGGTCCCGCCTGGCGAGACCGGGGCTTTCCGATCCGGCTGAAGCGGATCACGCCTTGGGGGCGGGGGTCTTGTCCGAGGAACTGCGGGCCAGTTCGCGGTTGAGCCACAGAGCGACCAGGGTGCAGATCGCGCCGGACAGCAGATAGGCGCCGGCGGCGATCAGGCCGAACTGGCTCGAGATCCACAGGGCGACCAGGGGGGCGAAGCCGGCGCCGAACAGCCAGGCCAGGTCCGAGGTCAGGGCCGACGATGTATAGCGGTTGGCTAGGGAGAAGCTGGACGCCACCGGACCGGAGGCTTGACCGAACGACAGGCCCAGCAGGATGAAGCCGGAGATCATGAAGGTCAGCTCGCCGATCGCCCCGCCGTTCAGCAACTGGGGGGCGAAGCCCGAGAAGGCGGCGATGCCGGCGGCGGTGACCGCCAGCAGGGCGCGTCGGCCGTAGCGATCGGCCAAAACGCCCGAAGCGAGGATGGCCAGCAGGCCGAAAACGGCCCCGACCATTTCGATCAGCAGGAAGCGGACCGGCGTTTCCTGGGTGAACAGGAAGACCCAGGACAGGGGGAAGACGGTGACCATGTGGAACATGGCGAAGCTGGCCAGGGGGGCGAAGGCGCCGATGGCGATCCGGGGGCCTTCCGCCTTGATGGCGGTGTGGACCGGAGTGGGCTGCAACTCGCGGGTCTCGAACAGCTTCTGGAAGCTGGGGGTCACGACGATGCGAAGGCGGGCGAACAGGGCCACGACGTTGATGGCGAAGGCCACGAAGAAGGGATAGCGCCAGCCCCAGTCCAGGAAGTCGGCCGCCGACAGGGTGTTCAGGAAGAAGGCGAACAGGGCAGAGGCGACGATCAGGCCGATGGGCGCGCCCAGTTGGGGAATCATGGCGTACCAGCCGCGGCGATTCTCGGGGGCGTTGACCGCCAGAAGCGAAGCCAGGCCGTCCCAGGCGCCCCCCAGCGCGACGCCCTGACCGATGCGGAAGACAGCGAGCAGTACGGCGGCGGCGATGCCGATGGTTTCATAGCCGGGCAGGAAGGCCACCGCGACGGTCGAGGTGCCCAGCAGGAACAGCGCTATGGTAAGCTTGGCGCCGCGCCCGAACTTCTGGTCGATGGCGATGAACAGGGCCGTGCCGAAAGGGCGGGCCAGGAAGGCCAGTGCGAAGATCGCGAAGGACAGCAGCGTGCCGCCGATCGGCCCGGCGAACGGGAAGATCAGTTGCGGAAACACGACCACGGAAGCGATGGCGTAGACGAAGAAGTCAAAGAACTCCGACGTCCGGCCAATGATCACGCCGATGGCGATTTCGCCGGCGTCCACCTTGCCGTGATCGGAGTGGAGGGCTGCGGCGTCGCGTTCCAGCGACTCTGACGAAGGGGTCGTCGAGACGGACATGGGCTGGGATCGCTCCGTGATATTTGAGATTTGGGCATGCGTCGGTAATGCCGCATTATGACCGGGCGCCCTTTGCGACGAAAGTCGCGATCTGAGGATAGGACAGATTGTCCAATGTCGTTTCTGATCGAAGCTGACTATCCGGCCCAGTTCGAACGCCAACCGTCGCGACTCCTCCCTGTTGTCCGATGTTTCCCGATTGGAGCCGCCTTGCGCCGTCTGCGCCTACTCCTGCTCGTGCCCATGGTGGCGCTTCTGTCGGCCTGTAATCTGGTCGTGCTGAAACCCGCCGGCGACATCGCCCAGCAGCAGGGCGACCTGCTGATGATCTCCACCCTGCTGATGCTGATCATCATCGTTCCAGTGATGGCGCTGACCGTATTCTTCGCCTGGAAGTACCGGGCGTCGAACAAGGACGCGGAATACCAACCGGACTGGGATCACTCGACCCATCTGGAGGTCGTGATCTGGGCTGCGCCCCTGCTGATCATCATCTGCCTGGGCGCCCTGACCTGGGCCGGCACTCACCTTCTCGATCCTTACCGCCCCATTGACCGGATCAAGCCGGGGCAGGCGGTGGACGAAAGCGTTGAGCCGCTGCAGGTCAATGTGGTCGCGCTCGATTGGAAATGGCTGTTCATCTATCCGCAGTACGGCGTCGCCACCGTCAACGAACTGGCCGCGCCTGTGGATCGCCCCATCCGCTTCCACATCACCTCGTCCTCGGTGATGAACTCCTTCTATATTCCCGCCCTGGCCGGCCAGATCTACGCCATGCCGGGCATGGAGACGAAGCTGCACGCCGTCATCAACCGTCCGGGCGAGTATGAAGGCTTCTCGGCCAACTATTCCGGCGACGGCTTCTCGCACATGCGTTTCGCCTTCCACGGTATGGACCAGGCAGGCTTCGACGGCTGGATCGCCGGGGTTCGCCAGGGCGGTCAGGCGCTGGATCGCGACCGTTACCTCGAACTGGAAAAGCCCAGCGAGAAGGTGCCGGCGATGCGTTTCTCCACGGTCGACGGCGGCCTGTGGGACGCAATCCTCAACATGTGCGTCGAGCCGGGCAAGATGTGCATGGGCGAGATGATGGAAATCGACCGCAAGGGCGGCCTGACCATGGCCTCGGTGCGCAACACCATGCCGCTGGTCTATGACAAGTACGCCGGTCGCGGAAAGAACGCGGCGATCTTCGGCTCGAACGACAGCTATGTCATGACCATCTGCACGCCGCTGCAGGCCGAGGCTGCGGCCGCTAATCGCATCCGCCGGGCCGAACTTGACGCGGCCAGCGCCCCTGTCAGCCTGGCGCCTTTGTCGGGCCTGGGTTTGACCCAGGGCGTGCCGATGGCGTCGCTGTCCACAGACAAACAATCGACGGGGGCGGTTTCGACCGACGTCCGTTCCTCCCCCAACGCCTGAGCGAACACAGTCGATGAACGCTGACACCCTCATTCCACTCATCTTCGGGCGGTTGACGCTCGAGGCTCTGCCGTTGCACGAGCCGATCCTGGTCGTGACCATGATCGTGGTCCTGCTGGGCGGCGTCGCCCTGCTGGGCGCCCTGACCTATTTCAAGCTCTGGGGCTATCTCTGGAAGGAATGGTTCACGACCGTGGACCACAAGAAGATCGGGATCATGTACATGATCCTGGGTCTGATCATGTTCGTGCGCGGCTTCGCCGACGCCATCATGATGCGCCTGCAGCAGGCGATGGCGTTCGGCGGATCCGAAGGCTATCTGAACGCGCACCACTATGATCAGGTCTTCACCGCTCACGGGGTGATCATGATCTTCTTCGTGGCCATGCCGATGGTGACGGGGATCATGAACTATGTCGTGCCGCTGCAGATCGGCGCGCGCGACGTCTCCTTCCCCTTCCTCAACAATTTCAGCTTCTGGATGACGACGGCCGGGGCCATCATCGTCATGGCCTCGCTGTTCGTCGGCGAGTTCGCCCGCACGGGCTGGCTGGCCTATCCGCCGCTGTCCGGCATCGGCTACAGCCCCGGCGTCGGGGTGGACTATTACATATGGGCGCTGCAGATCGCGGGGGTGGGGACGACCCTGTCCGGCATCAACCTGATCGCCACCATTGTGAAGATGCGGGCGCCGGGCATGGGCATGATGAAGATGCCGATCTTCACCTGGACGTCGCTCTGCACCAACGTCCTGATCGTGGCGTCCTTCCCGGTCCTGACCGCCGTCCTGGCCTTGCTGACGCTGGACCGCTATGTCGGCACCAACTTCTTCACGAACGACTTCGGCGGCAACCCGATGATGTACGTGAACCTGATCTGGATCTGGGGCCACCCTGAGGTCTACATCCTGATCCTGCCGCTGTTCGGCGTCTTCTCGGAAGTCGCCTCGACCTTCTCGGGCAAGAAGCTGTTCGGCTACACCTCGATGGTCTACGCGACGGTCGTGATCACGATTCTGTCGTACCTGGTGTGGCTCCACCACTTCTTCACCATGGGTTCGGGCGCGTCGGTGAACTCCTTCTTCGGCATCACCACGATGATCATCTCGATCCCGACGGGGGCGAAGATCTTCAACTGGCTCTTCACCATGTATCGGGGCCGTATCCGTTTCGAACTGCCGATGATGTGGCTGGTCGCCTTCATGCTGACCTTCGTGATCGGCGGATTGACCGGCGTGCTTCTGGCCGTGCCGCCGGCCGACTTCGTGCTGCACAACTCGCTGTTCCTGGTCGCCCACTTCCACAACGTCATCATCGGCGGCGTGTTGTTCGGCCTGTTCGCCGCCATCAACTTCTGGTGGCCCAAGGCTTTCGGCTTCAGACTCAACAAGTTCTGGGGGCTGGTCAGCTTCTGGTGCTGGGTGCCGGGCTTCTGGCTGGCGTTCGCGCCCCTGTATGTCCTGGGTCTCATGGGCGTGACCCGCCGGATGCGGGTGTTCGACGACCCGTCCTTGCAGATCTGGTTCGTCATCGCCGCCATCGGCGCAGGCGTCATCGCCCTGGGCATCGCGGCCATGTTCATCCAGTTCGCGGTCTCCATCATCAATCGCGACAAGCTGCGTGACATCACGGGCGATCCGTGGGGCGGCCGCACCCTGGAATGGGCCACCTCTTCACCTCCGCCCGCCTACAACTTCGCCTCCACGCCGGTCATCCATGACTCCGACGCCTGGTGGGACATGAAGAAGAAGGGCTATCAGCGTCCGCTTTCCGGCTATCGCGCCATCCACATGCCCTCGAACACGGGCACGGGGGTCATCATCTCGGGCCTGTGCCTGGTGATGGGTCTGGCGCTGATCTGGTACATCTGGTGGCTGGCGGCCCTGACCTTCGTGGGCGTGCTGGCGGTCTCGATCGCCCACACCTTCAACTACAAGCGCGACTACTACATCCCTGAGGGTGAGGTGCGCGAAACCGAAGAGGCGCGCACGCGCGCCCTGGCCGGAACGGAGGCCTGATCCATGAGCGCGACCGCGACTGAGATCGACCCGAACGTCTTCCATCTGGAAGAGGAGCCGCATCACGAGGAAGGCTCCAGCACCATGCTGGGCTTCTGGCTCTATCTGATGAGCGACTGCCTCATCTTTGCGATGCTGTTCGCCGTGTTCGGCGTCCTGGGCGGCAACTACGCCGCCGGGCCGGGACCCAAGGAGCTGTTCGACCTGGAGCTGGTGGCGGTCAACACCGCCATGCTGCTGTTCTCGTCGATCACCTACGGCTTCGCCATGCTGGCGATGGACAAGAACAACAGGCCCCAGACCCTGATCTGGCTGGCGATCACCGGCCTGTTCGGTCTGGCCTTCCTGGGAATCGAACTCTACGAGTTCGCGCACCTGATCCATGAAGGCGCGACGCCGCAACGCAGCGCCTTCCTGTCGGCCTTCTTCACCCTGGTGGGCACCCACGGCCTGCACGTGACCTTCGGCATCATCTGGTTGGTGACGCTGATGGTTCAGGTCAGCTGGAAGGGCCTGATCCCCGCCAACAAGCGCCGCCTGATGTGCCTGTCGATGTTCTGGCACTTCCTCGACGTCATCTGGATCGGCGTCTTCACCTTCGTCTATCTGCTGGGCATGGTTCGATGAGCGCCGACAAGAACGATCACTCGCCCGAGTCCCACGAGGTGGACCACCTGGGTCACGAGGCGCACAATCACGGCTCCTTCAGGAGCTATATGATCGGTTTCGTGCTGTCGGTGATCCTGACGGCCATCCCGTTCGCCCTGGTGATGACCGGCGCCTTGCCGCCCCAGGCGACGGCCCTGATCGTCATGGCGTTCGCCGTGGTGCAGATCGTGGTCCACATGATCTACTTCCTGCACATGAACTCCAAGTCGGAGGGCGGCTGGACCATGCTGGCCCTGATCTTCACGATCATCGTGGTGGTCATCGCCCTGTCGGGTTCGCTGTGGGTGATGTACCACCTGAACACCAACATGATGCCCGCCACCCACGAAATGAGCCAGATGTCCTCCTGAGGACAGGCCCGGGAGATCGCCATCAAGGCCCAAGGCCCAATCGCGCCGCGTCTGTCGCCGACCCTGTTCTGGGCCGGCGTCGGCGCGGCGTTGCTGTTTGCGGGCTTCGTCGCCCTGGGCGGATGGCAGTTGCAGCGACTGGCGTGGAAGACCGACCTGATCGCCCAGGTCGAAGCGAGTGTGCACGCCGCGCCGCAACCCGCGCCGGAGCCGGACGCCTGGCCGACGGTGTCGAGAGAGACGGACCAGTATCGTCACGTCACGGCGCGGGGCGTTTTCCGACATGACCGGGAGACCCTGGTCCAGGCCGTCACGGATTACGGCGCCGGATTCTGGGTCATGACGCCGCTGCAGACCGACGCCGGCGCCACGATCCTGATCAATCGGGGCTTCGTCACGCCACAGCGTCGTTTGCAGAAGGATCGACCGGGCGGGCAGGCGACGGGCGAACAACAGGTGACCGGCCTGTTGCGCATCACAGAACCCAGGGGCGGTTTTCTGCGCACGAATGATCCGGCGGGCGACCGCTGGTACTCTCGCGACATTGCGGCCATCGCTGCGGCCCGGGGGCTGTCCAATGTCGCGCCCTATTTCATAGACGCCGACGCGACGCCCAATCCCGACGGCTGGCCCAGGGGCGGTCTGACCATCGTGAAATTTCCCAATAGCCATCTCGTCTACGCCCTGACCTGGTTCGGCATGGCCCTGATGACCCTTGTCGGCTTCGGGCTCTTGGTCCGCGAAGTCCGGCGCCGCCGATCCGCGCAATGACCAAGACGCTTCAACGGCTGCTGGGCATCGGCGACTGGCGCGAGACGGCGGTGTCGCAGGAAACCGCGAACCGGCGAAATCTTCGCCTGCTGATCCAGTTGCGCTGGCTGGCCGTCGCCGGTCAGGTCGCCACCATACTGCTGGTCCATTTTGTCATGGGCATCCGCCTGCCGGTCTTCTGGCTGCTGATCGCACCCGCCGGCCTGGCCCTGGTCAATCTGGTCAGCGTCCCGCTGACGCAGCGCCGGGACGCCATCTCGGATCAGGAACTCATGCTGGCCCTGCTGGCCGATGTCGCGGCCCTGACGTGGCAGCTTTTCCTCACCGGCGGCGCGGCCAATCCGTTCGTGGCCCTCTATCTGCTGCAGGTCGTGCTCGGCGCGGTGCTTCTGGCCCCCGTCTACGCCTGGTCGCTGATCGGCGTCACCAGTCTGTGTTTCGCCGGCCTTGGCGTATTCAACCGGCCGCTGAACCTGCCGCCCGACAGCGAGGATGCTCTGTTGAGCCTCTATATGCAGGGCAGCCTGATCTGTTTCCTGCTGATGGCGGTGCTGCTGGTGCTGTTCATGACGCGGATCAACGACAATCTGCGCGCCCGCGACGCATATGTCGCCGATGTGCGCCAGCAGGCGACGGAACAGGATCACATCGTGCGCATGGGCCTGCTGGCTTCGGGGGCGGCGCACGAACTGGGCACGCCCCTGGCGTCGCTGTCGGTCATACTGAGCGACTGGCGAAGGATGCCGATGCTGAAGGCTGATGCGGACCTGAAGCAGGACATGGACGTGATGCAGGCCGAGGTCGAACGCTGCAAGGCCATCGTCACCGGCATCCTGATGTCGGCGGGCGAGGCGAGAGGCCAGGCGCCGATGCGCACGACCATGGGCCGGTTTCTGAACGAGGTGGTTCAGGGCTGGAGCGCCCGTGACGCCCGTGTCCGGGTCGAGGTCACGGCATGGACCGGACCCGATCCGAGCGTCATCGCCGACCCCGCCCTGCGTCAGGTCTTCGGCGTCCTGTTCGACAATGCGGTGGAGGCGGGGGCTCGCCGCATCTTCGTGTCCCCGGTCGTTCGCGACGGGCAGCTGGAATTTGCGATCCGCGACAATGGGCCCGGCTTTCCAGCCACGATTCTGGAGCGGCTGGGCAAACCCTATAATTCGACGAAGGATCGCCCCGGCGCGGGTTTGGGCTTGTTTCTTCTGGTGAATGTGATGCGTTCGCTGGGCGGCGCGGTTGAAGCGTCCAATCCCCCAGCTGGCGGCGGCGAGGTGCGGTTGATCCTCCCCATCGCTGCCCTGGCGCCGCAGGAGATGTCCGATGACTGATGAAACCCCGACCCTGTTGATCGTTGAGGACGACGAATCCTTTTCGCGCACCCTGCGCAAGTCCTTCGAACGGCGGGGCTATATGGTGGTCAGCGCGGACGGCCCCGATCAGATGGCCGAGGTGCTGAAAATTCACCGGCCGGGCTTCGCCGTGGTCGATCTCAAACTGGGCGGCGCCTCCGGCCTGGGGTGCGTCTCGACCCTTCGCGCCTTTGACGCCGACATGAACATCGTCGTCCTGACCGGCTTCGCCAGTATCGCCACGGCGGTGGAGGCGATCAAACTGGGCGCCCGTCACTATCTGGCCAAGCCGGCCAGCACCGATGACATCGAAGCCGCCTTCGGCAAGGCGTCGGGCGACGCCGCGACGCCCCTGACCAGCCGCCCGACCTCGATCAAGACCCTGGAATGGGAACGGATCCACGAGACCCTGGTGGAGACGGACTTCAACATCTCCGAAGCCGCTCGCCGCCTCGGCATGCATCGCCGCACCCTGGCCCGGAAGCTTGAGAAGCGTCGCGTGACCTGAACCTGGTCTCTCAGTGGGATCGTCGGCAGGAATGGCGGAAGCGGTGGGATTCGAACCCACGGACGGCTCTCACCGTCGCTGGTTTTCAAGACCAGTGCCTTAAACCACTCGGCCACACTTCCTTGCCGCGCTGAGCGGAGGCGGACGCCATAGCAGGCGAACGGCGCATTAACCAAAGCGGAAATGTCTTCGGTCATCCTGTTTTTGAGGATCGAGGCGAGGTGCGACCGATGACGACCGGACAATGGATGCGCAGCGGCCTGATCCTGGGCCTGTTCTCGCTGCTGGCGGCCTGTTCGACCGTCGGCGGCAAAGGCGGCGCGAGCGGAATTCCCGTGGTCAAGGATCCGGCGCCGATCGTGTCGGGGACGATGCGGCCCTATCAGGTGCGCGGACGCTGGTACACGCCCAAGGAGCAGCCGGACTACGAGGAGGTCGGTATGGCCTCCTGGTACGGGGACGCCTTCAACGGGCGGCCGACCTCAAGCGGCGAGCGGTTCGACATGCACCAGCTGACGGCGGCGCATAAGACCCTGCCGCTGCCGGGGCTGGTCGAGGTCACCAACCTGGAAAATGGTCGTCGGCTGGTGGTCCGGGTCAATGATCGGGGCCCGTTCGTTGACAGTCGGATCATCGACCTGTCGCGGGAGGCGGCGCAGGAGCTGGGGATGCTGTCGCAGGGCGTCGGGCGGGTGCGGGTCCGGTATCTGGGCCGCGCGCCCCGACAGGGCGGCGGGACGATCCTGCGGGCGGAAGGGCCGGCCAGAGCGCCAAGCTCGGCCCCGGCGCCCGCGCCTTCGCCCGTTCCGGTGGCTGTCGTTGCGGAGGTCGCGAGCTTCTGGGTGCAGGCGGGGACTTTCTCGGACCAGGGCGAGGCGAGCCGAATCGCGGAGCATTTGAGCGGATGGGTGCGCGCCGACCGGAATGGCGGGCGGTATAATGTCGTGGTCGGTCCGTGGGAGAGCGCCAACGCGGCCGAGGTTGCGCGCCAATCCGTCGTGGCGAAGGGTTATGTCGGCGCCCTGTTGATATCGGGCAGTTGATCGCGCGCACGGGCTTGCGTCCGGCGGGCCGCGCGCGCCATGAAGGCGCGTGACCCGTGGAAAATTCATCAGCTTCGAAGGCGGCGAGGGCTCCGGCAAGTCGACTCAGGTCGGACGGCTGGTCGAGCGGCTGCAGCCCGTCCTGGGCGATCGCGCTGTGGTGCGGACGCGTGAACCGGGAGGTTCGAAAGGGGCGGAGGTGATCCGCAACCTGGTCGTGGCCACCGACGCCGAGCCCTGGTCGGCCATGACCGAGACCCTGCTGATGTACGCCTCGCGTTCGGACCATCTGGAGCGGACCATCCGGCCGGCGCTGGAGGCCGGCGACTGGGTGGTGTGCGACCGGTTCGCCGATAGCAGCCGGGCCTATCAGGGCGCCGGCGGCGGGGTTGCCCAGAGCTTTATCGAACAGATCGATGCGGGCGTGGTCGGAGACGATCAGCCGGACCTGACCCTGGTGTTCGACCTGCCGGTCGAGGTGGGGCTGGAGCGGGCGTTCGGGCGCGGCCTGTTCGAGACCCGGTTCGAGTCCAAGGGGCTGGCGTTCCATAAGCGACTGCGCGAGGGCTTTCTGAGGATCGTCGAGGCCCATCCGGAGCGGTGCGTGCTGATCGACGCCGTGGGATCGCTGGACGAGGTCGAGGCGCGGGTTTGGCAGGCGGTCCAGGACCGGTTGCTGTGAGCGACGATCATCCCCGCGACCGGTTCGACCTGGTCCCCGACGCTGCGGCGGAAGCGGCCTTTCTGGACGCCTGGGAGCGGGGACGGCTGCACCATGCCTGGCTGCTGTGCGGGGTCGAAGGAACGGGCAAGGCGACCTTCGCCTATCGCGCGGCGCGGCGGCTGCTGGGGGCGGCGGCTGATCCGGCGCGCGGGCCGCTGGGCGCGCGGCGCGAGGATCCGGTCAGCCGGCTGATCTCGGCCCAGTCGCATCCCGACCTGCTGGTGCTGGAACGGCTGGTCGAGGGCGGCAAGACCAAGAAGTCGATCTCGGTCGATCAGTCGCGCGACCTGCCCGAGTTCTTTTCCAAGAGCCCGTCCCAGGCTCAGCACCGGGTGGCGATCATCGATGCGGCCGACGACCTGAACATCAATGCGGCCAACGCCTTGCTGAAGGTTCTGGAGGAGCCGCCCGAGCGGGGGGTGCTGTTCCTGGTGACCCACGCGCCGGGGCGGCTGCTGGCCACGATCCGGTCGCGCTGTCGGCGGCTGAGCTTCCCCATCTGGACGCCGGAGCGGCTGGAGGCCCTGGTGCGGAACCGCACGGGGGCCGAGCCGGAGGAGGCCGAGCATGCGGCGGCCATGGCGGGCGGATCGCCGGGCGCGGCCCTGGCCCTGGCGTCGGGGGCGACCTTCGAGATGGACCAGTTGGCGCGGCGCTGGGTCGAGGGGGATGTGGACCGGGCCGAGGCCCTGGCCATCGCCGACAAGTTCCGGGGCGCGGAAGGCCAGGAGCGGTTCGAGACCCTGATGGACCGGCTGATCGCGGCGGTGCGGATGCAGGCCCTGAGCAGTCCGTCCGGCGCGGCGAACCGCTGGGCCGAGCTTTGGGAGCGGCTGCAGCCCTTGCCGGAGCGGGCGGCGGGGCTGAACCTGGACAAGGCCGATGTGCTGGCCGGGGCGCTGGCGGACCTGAGGCGGGTCCAGGCCCAGCAGGAGCGGATGGGCTGATGCTGATCGACAGCCATGTGAACCTGCACGCGCCCCAGTTCGACGAGGACCGGGACGCGGTGATCGCCCGGGCGCGCGAGGCCGGGGTCGGCCTGATGGTCGAGATCTCCGACAAGCTGTCCACCTTCGAGGCGACCCATGGGATCGCCATGGCCAATGACGACATCTGGTGCACGGTCGGGGTCCATCCGCACGAGGCTAAGGATGCGGCGGACCTGACGGCGGCGACCCTGGTGGAGCTAGCGCAGCGACCCAAGGTGGTGGGGATCGGCGAGTGCGGCCTGGACTTCCACTATGACTTCAGCCCGCGAGAGATCCAGGCGGCGGTGTTCCGACAGCATGTGGCGGCGGCGCGGGAGACCGGTCTGCCGCTGGTGATCCATACCCGCGAGGCGGATGAGGTCATGGGGGCGATCCTGAAGGAGGAGCACGCCGCCGGGCCGTTCAAGATGCTGATGCACTGCTACACCAGCGGGGCGGAACTGGCGAGAATCGCTGCGGAACTGGGGGCCTGGTTCTCGGTTTCGGGGATCGCCACCTTCAAGGGGGCCGAGGATGTGCGGGCGGTGATCCGGGACATGCCGGCCGAGCGTATAATCGTCGAGACCGACTGCCCCTATCTGGCGCCCATCCCGCATCGGGGGCGGCGCAACGAGCCGGCCTATATCAGCCATGTGCTGGACAAGCTGGCCGAGATCCGGGGCTGGAGCGCCGAGGAGGCGGGCCAGAGAACCACCGAGGCCTTCTTCGGCCTCTTTGACCGGATACCGAGATCGGCATGAGCTTCGAAGTCGTCATCCTGGGCAGCGGATCCTCGGGCGGGGTGCCGCGGGGCGATGGCGACTGGGGCGTCTGCGACCCGGCCGAGCCGAGGAACCGGCGGACGCGCTGCTCGATGCTGGCGAGAAAGACCGGGGCGGAGGGGATGACCAACATCCTGATCGACACCTCGCCGGACCTGCGCGAACAGATGCTGGCGAGCGAGACCCGGCATGTGGACGCCGTCCTCTATACCCACGACCATGCGGACCAGACCCATGGGATCGACGACCTGCGGACCTTCGCCACGCGGGCGCGCAAGCGGATCCCGGCCTGGATGGACGAGGCGACCCTGACGTCCCTGTCGCACCGGTTCGATTATATCTTCGAGAGCAAGTTCGGCTATCCGCCGCTGCTGGACGCCCAGGTCATTCCGCCGCACGGGACGGCCTGGTCGGTGGAGGGGCCGGGGGGCGCGATCCCGGTCGTGACCTTCGACCAGGGGCACGGGCCGATCCGGTCGGTCGGCTATCGGCTGGGCGACATGGCCTATTCCAGCGACGTGTCGGACCTGGACGAGGCGGCGATCCGCGCGGTGGCGGGGTGTCAGGTCTGGATCGTCGACGCCCTGCGCTACACCCCCCATCCGACCCATGCCCATCTGGACCGGACGCTGGAGTGGATTGCGGCGGCGGATGTCGAGCGGGCCGTGCTGACGAACCTGCATATCGACATGGATTACAAGGAACTGTCGGCGATTGTTCCGGCGAATGTCGAGGTCGGGTTCGACGGCTGGCGCTGCATGATCGGCTGAGGCCAGTCGGTTTGTCGTAAAAACAGGGTGACAAACCGCCAAACCGCCAAATGCGCCATGGGGCGACTGCTGTGGCGTTAGGATCGGCTGAGGCCGGTCGGTTTGGCGCGAAAACAGGGTGACAACCGTGCCAAAGGCGCCAAAGGCGCCAGGGGCGACGATTGTGGCGTTGATGGGGAGCGGACGGCGCAGGCGGACTGCGGCGCGCGCCCGATGTCAAAGACCGGACGACGAGGCTAACACAGTCTGGATGCGTGGTTGGTCGATGGCGGTTGGGGCGCGTTAGGGTGTTGAAAGTATTAGGTTCAGTTCGGGAAATTAGGAGGGGAGAGCTTCGTTTGCCGTTCTTGGTTCATCTATGCGAACCGCTCTCCTAACATTTGCTTTCAGTAGGGCCGCGCTGGAAAGCGGACGTGCTGGCTGTCTGTTCGGGGTGGGTAGCGGACACGCATATTTTTGCGGTTTCACCCCGCGAAGCTTACTGGAGTCCACGGTATAGCTAGACGGCTTGTCAGGGAGCGGCGACAACGCCAACGCGTAGCGGCCTATCGGCTGGGGGGAAGATGAACTCGACTTGGACAGCTTTTCTTGCCGTGTTCGGCATTGGATCTATTGTCGCTGCGTTGATCGCTCGCGGCGTTGCTATAGCCCAGCTTCGCCAAGCTTGGATAAATGCCCTGAGAGACGATCTGGCAGAAGTCTTCGCGACGTCCGATCGGATCGCCAAATTAGTGCGAGACACAGGCACTACGCTTGCGGGCGCGGCGGATCTGACAGAACAGGCCCATCTATCGATGGCGGCGCATCGGAGAGTTCTCTTGCGGCTAAATCCGTCAGAGTCTTTGCACTTAAGCCTAAAAGGGAAGCTGGACGATCTTGTGAGAGTTGGGAGTCACGACGAATATATCGGAAAGATCGATGACGCCTTGTCGACGGCTCAGACTTTGCTCAAGCGGGAGTGGGAGGTCACTAAGTACGGGTTGTTCGCAGGCTTGGTCAGTTGGCTGAAGATACTGCCTTCGCGAGTTCGGCGGCGATTCGCTGCTCGTTAAGCTTATCGGGGTTCAGAGTCCGCAATGGTCAGTTTGCATCATGGGCTTCAGCGCCGAAACCGGACTTTCAAAGTGCGGCCGACGAGCGGGCGCTCCTGAGTTCGGCAGAGGGTGGGACGCGGACGTCGATATCGGAACTTTCTCCACTAGTCGGAGCGTCGGCTCGCATCAGCGACTGCGTTCCATAACCACGTGACGCTTCCGTCCACGTCGCCGTCCTGCCAACGAATAGTCGCACCCTCCACGATGAGCACGAGGTGGCTGATAAGCACGGAGGCTTCATCCACCAGCCCGTGGATGTGATCATACTGCGGACGCTGCGGCAGAACGTCGAATCGCAGCTCATGAGCTATATTCTCGTCTCGGAACGCCCGGACCAGATTGACACGGTTCGGCTCCTCATTGTTGAGCGTCGTCAGCACCTCGATAAACGCCTCATGTCTTGCAGTGAGGCGATCTCGATTGGCTGCTCCGAGTTCGTTCCAATCCTCCGATTGGCCCAGCAAGAACTCCATTACGCCGGGCTGCTCCATGAGCGTCCGGCAAACCGGAAAACTCATCCGATTTTGGGTTAGGATATTGGGACGGCCTGGCGTGTCAAACACGCGGGCTATCATCATAATCTGGGCATCGAGCGTTGTCCGCTCATACACGTGCGCCGCAGGGGATGCGGGGCTATCAGCTATTTCTTGCCGAGCTTCATGGCGATTGAAAGTGCGCCAGACCGCGTTGACCGCTCGGGCCCAACGTACCGCGTTCATTATCCGCCGCGTGGAGTGGCGTAGTCGATCTACTGCCTCCGCCGGATCATGCGCGGGTTGTCTCGCCATCTCGCCCTCCAAGTTCCGCGCTTCATACGCCTGCCTTTGATCATTCGCCCGATAAGGTTGCTACGGGAGGTTCTGACTTGCAAACTTCCGACTTGGGTCGGGAACTGTCTTAGGCTAGCGGCCGGAAAGCCGATCAGCTCCCTCGGGCGAGGTCCGGATTGTCGCATGATTGCGGCGATGCGCCGCCTTTTGCCTACGCCGTCCCCTCCG
The DNA here is from genome assembly GCF_000698025.1 of Brevundimonas sp. EAKA. Classification (NCBI taxonomy): domain Bacteria; kingdom Pseudomonadati; phylum Pseudomonadota; class Alphaproteobacteria; order Caulobacterales; family Caulobacteraceae; genus Brevundimonas; species Brevundimonas sp. EAKA. The sequence continues at coordinate 31,181 of NZ_JMQR01000010.1, forward strand.
CCACCATCGACCGGGCGACGGCTTCGGCCACCTTGATGCCGTCGACGGCGGCCGACAGGATGCCGCCGGCGTAGCCGGCGCCTTCGCCGGCAGGGAAGAGGCCGCGCACGTTCAGGCTCTGGAAGTCGGCGCCGCGGGTCATTCGGATCGGGGATGAACTGCGGGTTTCGACCCCCGTCAGAACCGCCTGGGCGTCGTCGTAGCGGGCGATCTTGCGGCCGAAGACGGGCAGGGCCTCGCGCATGGCGGCGATCACATAGTCGGGCATCAGGGGCGCCAGGTCGGTCGGGCGGACGCCCGGTTTGTAGCTGGGGACGACCTCGCCCAGCGCGGTCGAGGGGCGGCCCGCCAGGAAGTCGCCGACCAGCTGGCCCGGCGCGAAATAGTCCCCGCCGCCGGCCGCATAGGCGCGGGTCTCCAGATCCCGTTGCAGTTCGATGCCGGCCAGCGGGTGGTCGCTCCCGTAATCCTCGGGCGAGATGCCGACCACGAAGCCGGAGTTGGCGTTGCGCTCGTTGCGCGAATACTGGCTCATGCCGTTGGTCACGACGCGGCCGGGCTCGCTGGTGGCCGCGACCACGGTGCCGCCCGGGCACATGCAGAAGCTGTAGACGGTGCGGCCGTTCGAGCAGTGGTGCGAGAGCGTATAGGCCGCCGCGCCCAGATCAGGGTGGCCGGCGCAGGGGCCGAACATGGCCCGGTCGATCCACGACTGCGGATGCTCGATGCGGAAGCCGATCGAGAACGGCTTGGCCTCGATATGGACGCCGCGGTCGTAGAGGGTCTGGAAGGTGTCGCGCGACGAATGGCCGATGGCGAAGACGACGTGGTCGGCCTCCAGCGTCTCGCCGGTGTGCAGGCGCACGCCCCGGAGGGCGCCCTTGTCGAGATCGATGTCCGTGACCCGGTGCTCGAAGCGGTACTCGCCGCCCAGCCGTTCGATCTTCTCGCGCATGGCCTCGACCATGGTCACCAGGCGGAAGGTGCCGATGTGCGGGTGGGCCTCGGTGAGGATTTCCTCCGGCGCCCCGGCCGCGACGAATTCGGTCAACACCTTGCGGGCCAGGAAACGCGGATCCTTGATCTGGCTGTAGAGCTTGCCGTCGGAGAAGGTGCCCGCGCCGCCCTCGCCGAACTGCACGTTGGATTCCGGGTCCAACTTGCTGCTCCGCCACAGGCCCCAGGTGTCCTTGGTCCGCTGCCGAACCACCTTGCCGCGGTCGAGGATGATCGGCTTAAACCCCATCTCGGCCAGGATCAGCCCGGCGAACAGGCCGCACGGCCCGGCCCCGATTACGACCGGCCGCAGGCGCTCGGTCCTGGGCGCAACCGCGACCGGGCGATAGGCGACGTCCGGCGTCGGCGCCACGTGGACGTCGTCCGCAAGGCGGGTCAGCACCGCCGCTTCATCCCTCACCTCGACGTCGAGGATGTAGACTTTCAGAATCGCGGATTTTCTGCGGGCGTCGTGCGCCCGCTTCCATATCGACCAGGAGATAAGATCGTGCGGCGGCACGCCCAGGCGGGCGGCGATCGCGGCGGGCAAGGCCTCCGGCGGGTGGTCGAGGGGCAGTTTGAGTTCTGACAGGCGCAACATCCGGGGCGTTCTAGCCGGTCGAGTCTTTGGATCCTAGGCGCAAGGCCCAGGATGACGGACGTGGGCGTGGGCGTCCCCTTCAATCCGCTCCCGACTTGTGGCCCTTCCAGTCGAACAACTCCTCCAGCACCTGAACCGCCTGACCGCGTTCGGACGCCAGGTCGGGGTCGCGGTTGAGGATCAGGCGGGCGTCGTCGGCGGCGGCCAGCATCAGGGACCGGTGGCGGATCGGGTCGGCGAAACGGTAGGCGGGGAAGCCGCTCTGTTTCAGGCCCAGGGGGTCGCCGCCGCCGCGCAGGCGGAAGTCTTCCTCGGCGATGACGAAGCCGTCCTCGGTGCGGCGCAGGGTCTCGAGGCGTTCCTTGGCGGTTTCTCCGAGAGCGCCGTCCTGGCCGCCGTACAGCAGGATGCAGGAACTGGCCTTCGAGCCGCGACCGACGCGGCCGCGCAGCTGGTGCAACTGGGCCAGGCCGAAGCGGTCGGCGTGTTCGATGACCATGATGGAGGCGTTGGGCACGTCCACCCCGACCTCGACCACGGTGGTGGCGACCAGCAGGGGGAGGCGGCCGTCGGCGAAGTCGGCCATGACGGCTTCGCGCTCGGCGCCGGGCATCTGGCCGTGGGCCAGGCCGACCTCGACCCCCAGCAGGCGGCGCAGGTCGTCGGCGCGGTCGACGGCGGCGGCGAGGTCGATGGCTTCGGATTCGGCGACCAGGGGGCAGATCCAATAGGCCTGGGCGCCGGCGTCCAGCGCCGTCTTCAGCCGGGCGGCGACCTCGCCGATGCGGGCCAGGGGGACGACGGCGGGGGTGACGGGGGTGCGGCCGGGCGGGTTCTCCATCAGGCGACTGACCTCCAGCTCGCCGTACTGGGTCAGCTCAAGCGTGCGGGGGATGGGGGTGGCCGACATGGTCAGCAGGTGGACGGCGCCGAGGCGCGGATCACCCTTGGCCTGGAGCCGCTGGCGCTCGCTGACGCCGAACCGGTGCTGTTCGTCGATGACGGCCAGGGCCAGGCGGTCGAAGCGGACGGCGTCCTGGAACAGGGCGTGGGTGCCGATGGCGACCTGGGCGTGACCGGAGGCCAGGGCTGCCAGTTTCTCGCGCCGCTGGCCGTTGGTGTCGCGGCCGGTGAGCAGGACGGAGGCGACGCCGGCCGCCTCCAGCAGGGGGCCGAGTTTCTCGTAGTGCTGGCGGGCCAGGATTTCGGTCGGGGCCATCAAAGCGGACTGGAAGCCGCTGGAGGCCGCGTCGGCCAGGGCCAGGGCTGCGACGGCGGTCTTGCCCGAGCCGACGTCGCCCTGAAGCAGCCGGCCCATCTGTTTGCCGGAGGCCAGGTCGCGGCGGATTTCGGCGACGGCCTGGGCCTGGGCGTTGGTCAGGGTGAAGGGCAGGGCCTGGAGCAGGTGGTCTGAGGCGGAGCCGGGGGCGATGACGGGCGAGGGCTTGATCTCGCGGGCGCGACGGCGGCGGGCCAGGGCCAGCTGATGGGCCAGGAATTCGTCATAGGCCAGGCGCTGGCGGGCGGGGGCGTCGGGCGTCAGGTCCAGCTCGCCCGCCGGGGCGTGCAGGGCGTCCAGGGCGGCGCGCCAGGACAGCCAGTTCTGCTTCTTCAGCCAGGCGGGGTCCTGCCATTCCGGCAGGTCGGGGGCGGCGGGCAGGGCGGCCTGGACCAGTTTGCGCAGCTGGCGCGAGGTCAAGCCCTGGGTCGCCGGATAGACGGGTTCGGAGGCCGGGATGTCGGCGGCCTTGTCCAGGGTGACGATGTCCGGGTGGACGATCTGGACCTCGCCGTTGAAGCGTTCGACCTTGCCCGAGACCAGCCGGGTCTCGCCGCGCGGCAGCAGCCGGTCGATATGCTGGGGCGAGCCGCCGAACCAGACCAGGTGAACGAAGCCGGTCGCGTCGCTGGCGCGGACCTTCAGCGGGGCGCCGGGGCGGCTGGGGACGAACAGGCGGTCGATGACGATCTCGAAGATCCCGACCTCGCCGTCCACGGCGGTCGCGGCCTCCATGGGCCGGCGCACGATGACGCCCGAGGGGCTGAGGAAGACCAGATCGCGCACCAGCGGCCCCGCCACCTTATGCACCAGGGGCAGGATGCGGGGGCCCACGCCCTTCAGGCTGGAGACCTCGGCGAACAGGGGAAAGAGAATCTGCGGACGCATCGCCGGGAACATAGCGTGACCATGACGGGTGGCGAAGTCCGTTCAGGAAGGCTATCTGCGCTTCTTCCATTCCGGGTGCGCGATCGCGCGCCGCGCGGCGGCTCTCTGCTTGAGCGCACCTGGCATATTCAACGGGCAAGGATCCTTGTGACCGACATCGACGCGCATCCCCAAGACGACAGTGGCGACCAGGCGGCCCTGGAGCGCAAACAGCGGCTGGGCCGAATCCAGTTCCGGTCCTGGCGGCGCGGCTTCCGCGAGGCCGATATGGTGCTGGGCCCCTTCTCGGACCAGGTGGCGCCGACCCTGACGGACGCTGAACTGGACCAGCTCGAGCTGCTGATCGACGAGGAGGATCAGTGGCTCTACGGCTGGATCATCGAACGTGACCCGACGCCGCCCGAGTTCGAGACGCCGGTGATGGCCAAGGTCCGCGCCTTCATGCGCGAGCATGTGGCCGCAGAGGTCGGCAAGGGCATCGGCTGATGGATCAACAGGTCACTGTGCAGCACCGCACCGACGCTGATCTGGGCGGGGCGCCCGAGGGGCTGGACGCCCTGGTCGTCGCCGAGCGGATCAAGGCCAGCGGCGGGGTCGGCGTCTTCGTGGCGCGCGATTATCAGCGGTCGGGCGGGTTTGTTCAGGCGTTCCGCTTCTTCTCGCAAGATATCGAAATTCTTGAATATCCGGCCTGGGACTGCCTGCCCTATGACCGGCTGAGCCCGACGGCGGGGATCGCCGCCCAGCGGATGGCGACCCTGACGCGGCTGGCCCAGCGCAAGACGGGGGACGCGCCGGTTCTGGTGGTCACGACCGTCGGCGCGGCCATGCAGAGGACGCCGCCCAGGTCGGTGACGACCCAGGCGGGGTTCGAGACCAAGGTGGGGCGCGATCTGGATATCCAGGCGCTGGAGCGGTATTTCGCCGCCAACGGCTATGTCCGGGCCTCGACCGTGTCGGAGCGGGGCGAGTTCGCCGTGCGGGGCGGGGTGGTGGATGTGTACCCGCCGGGCTTCGAGGAGCCGGTGCGGCTGGACATGTTCGGATCGGAACTTGAGTCGATCCGCACCTTCGATCCCGAGACCCAGAGATCGACGGGTCAGATGACGGCGGTGTCGCTGGCGCCCGTGTCGGAGGCGTTGCTGGATGCGGAGGCGATTTCGCGCTTCCGCACTGGCTATCTGAAGCTGTTCGGGGCGCCGGGCGACGATCCCCTGTATGCGACCATCAGCGAGGGCGCGCGGCGTCAGGGGATGGAGCAGTGGCTGCCGCTGTTCTACGAGACGCTGGATTCGCTGTTCGACTATCTGCCGGATCAGGCGCAGATCTTCCTCGACAATCAGGCCGAGAGCGCGCGGGCCGAGCGGTGGGACCTGATCGCTGACGCCTATGAGGGGCGGACGGAAGCGTCGAAAACCAAAGGGCACGCGGCGGCCAATCGCGCCCTGCCGCCCCGGTCGCTGTATCTGGACGCCGGCGACTGGAACCAGGCCCTGGCGGGGCGGGCCGTGCGGCGGTTTACGCCGTTCTCGGGCGGCGGCGAGGACGCCGGCGGCCGGCTGGGCCGGACCTTTGCGGCCGAGCGGTCGCAGGACAGCGTCAACCTGTTCGAGGCGGTGGCGGCCCATGCGGCGGCGCTGAAGGCCGACGGCAAGCGGGTGCTGTTCGCCTCGTGGACCGAAGGCTCGTCTGAGCGGCTGGCGACCATGCTGGCCGACCACGGCCTGGATCATATCGTCGCCGTGCGCGACTGGGCTGACGCGCTGGCCGCGCCGAAGGATCTGTATCTGCGCGGCGTCCTGCCGGTCGAGCATGGGTTTGCGACGGATGATGTCGCGGTCATTTCCGAGACCGACATCCTGGGCGACCGACTGGCGCGGCCGCGCAAGAAGCGGCGGGCCTCGAACTTCCTGGCCGAGGCCTCGGCCCTGACCACTGGCGACCTGGTGGTGCACCTGGATCACGGTATCGGGCGGTATGAGGGGTTGAAGACGCTGGAGATCCAGCAGGCGCCGCACGACTGCCTGGAGCTGTTGTACGCCGGTGAGAGCAAACTCTATCTGCCGGTTGAAAACATTGATCTTCTGACCCGGTACGGCACGGACGCCGATGGGGTGCAGCTGGACAAGCTGGGCGGCGCCGGCTGGCAGGCGCGCAAGTCAAAGGCCAAGGAGCGCCTGCGGGCCATGGCCGAGGGGCTTATTGCGCTCGCCGCCAAGCGGGCGCTGCGCGAGACCGACGCGGTCGTGCCGCCGCCGGGCCTGTTCGCCGAATTCTGCGCCCGCTTCCCCTATGAGGAGACGGACGACCAGCTGAACGCCATCGGCGACGTGCTGGAGGATCTGGGCAAGGGCACGCCGATGGATCGTCTGATCTGCGGCGACGTCGGCTTCGGCAAGACGGAGGTGGCGCTGCGGGCCGCCTTCGTCGTGGCCATGACGGGGCAGCAGGTGGCCATTGTGGCGCCGACGACCCTGTTGGCGCGTCAGCACTACAAGACCTTCACCGAACGGTTCGCCGGCTGGCCGGTCAAGGTGCGGCAGCTGTCGCGGATGGTCGGGTCCAAGGAGGCGTCAGAGACGCGGGCGGGGCTGAAGGACGGCTCGGTGGAGATCGTCGTCGGCACCCATGCGGTGCTGTCCGAACAGGTCGGCTTCCGCGACCTGGGCCTGGTCATCGTCGACGAGGAGCAGCATTTCGGCGTCAAGCACAAGGAGAAGCTGAAGTCGCTGCGCGCCGACGTTCACCTGCTGACCCTGACCGCCACGCCGATCCCGCGCACTCTGCAAATGGCCCTGTCGGGCATTCGCGAGATGTCGATCATCGCCACCCCGCCGGTCGATCGTCTGGCGGTGCGGACCTATGTGACGCCGTGGGATCCGGTGCTGGTGCGCGAGGCCCTGCTGCGCGAGAAATATCGCGGGGGTCAGGCCTATTATGTCGCGCCGCGCCTGAAGGACCTGCCAGCCATCGAGAAATTCCTGCGCGAGCAGGTGCCCGAGGTGAAGTTCGTCGTCGGCCACGGCCAGATGTCGGCGACCCAGCTGGAGGAGGTGATGAGCGCCTTCTACGAGGGGGAGTACGACGTGCTGGTCTCGACCACCATCGTCGAGAGCGGGCTGGATATTCCGACGGCCAATACGCTGGTCGTGCACCGCGCCGACATGTTCGGCCTGGCGCAGCTGTATCAGATCCGGGGCCGGGTCGGCCGCTCCAAGGCGCGGGCCTTCGCCTATCTGACCACGGACGCGGTGAAGCCGATGACCCTGTCGGCCGAGCGGCGGTTGCAGGTCTTGCAGTCGCTGGACAATCTAGGCGCCGGCTTCCAGCTGGCCAGCCACGACCTGGACCAGCGCGGCGGCGGCAATCTTCTGGGCGACGAACAGTCGGGCCATATCCGCGAGGTCGGCGTCGAACTGTACCAGCAGATGCTGGAAGACGCGGTCGCCGAGCTGCGCGAGAAGGGCGAGGGGGCCAATGTGGATCGTGGCTGGTCGCCGTCGATCAACGTCGGGGCTTCCGTCCTGATTCCAGAGGAATACGTCCCGGACCTGAACGTCCGTCTCAGCCTGTATCGCCGCCTGTCCGACGCGGAACAGGCCGAGGATCGCGAAGCCCTGGCCGCCGAACTGATCGACCGGTTCGGCCCCCTGCCGGACGAGGCGCAGCAGCTTCTGAAGATCGTCGGCATCAAGTCGAACTGCCGTCGGGCCTGTATCGAAAAGATCGACATCGGGCCGAGGGGCGCGGTGCTGACCCTGCGCGACAACAGCTTCCCCAATCCCATTGGATTGGTTGGACTGATTCAGAAGAACCAGGCCTTCTGGAAGATCCGGCCAGATCAGAAGATCGTGGTGTCGGGCGACTGGCCGACGGCGGAAGAGCGGCTGAAGGTGGCGGAGCGGATCACGGCCGATCTGGCGCGGGTGGCGGGGGCGTAGGCCCCGCCGCAGTGCGTTCTATCAACCGGACGTCGGCGTTCAGCGTTGTGGGATTTTGCTTTCAGCCGTTTGGACAAACTCGTTCCATTTGGCGTCAGTTTGTGGCGTCCGGGACAACACAGATGAGAAATTCTCTGCCGCACTATCGCACCCGCTGCGAATGCGGTCGGCCCATGCACGCAGTTCGGTTCTAGACTTTGCGCTAGCTCGGAATGAGCGGATGAGGTCCGCCTCGAACTGATCAGTGCTCGCTTCCATGACTGCTATAGGATCTTCACCTTGTGGGATTGCTATGGTGTCTTGCAGGATGAGAGCCGATTGCCAACGCTGCAACTGCTGCTCATTCAATCGCCATCCATAGGCCGCACAGGTACTAAACCAGCCTCGGAGATGTCCGAGTTCAGCAAACGAAGTAGGGGCTTCGCTCGCGGGATGTGCCTGAAGTAGGATTGCTAGTGCAGCTGCTGCTATCATGACTTCTCTCTTCTAGGCAGGTGCGGGGCGCTTATTCTATTTTGTCTGGCGGTAAACAGCTAGCATTCCGCACATCGTCGGAACATCAGGCATACAGTCGACTCCTACCGCGTCTTGTCGAACAGATCGGCGGAGGCGCGTTCCAGCAGGGCGGCGGCGCTTTCGTTCGGCTGCATCTCGGCGGCGCCCACGTCGAATTCGGCGACGAAGGGGGAGCGGTCGGGACCGGCGTCGAAGGCGGTGCAGCCGATGACGGCGGCGATGCGCTCCGCCGCCAGGCGTGCGGCCTCGCCCCGGGTCGCCGGCAGGGCCAGGGCGAAGACTTCCTTGGCCAGGCGGGCGGGCGTGTCCTCGACCCGGACCAGCCGCGAGACCATGGCGCCGATCTGAGGCATGGCCCGATCCAGCCAGCCGCCCTGCCGCGCCCCGGCCACGGCCTCGTTCTCCTTCACGCGCAGCACGCAGACCGACAGGGGGCGGCGACGGGCGCGTGAGGCGTCGGCGACGCGCGCCAGATGGGCGGCGAACAATTCAGGCGTGAACAGGCCGGTCGAGGCGTCCATTTCCGCCAGCGCCCGGACCGAATCCAGAGCCTTGCGAATGGTCAGATGACGTCGGTGAGACCCCGCCAGGGCCAGAAGCCGCTCGGCCGTCTCATCCTCGGGCGTGTCGGCGGTGGCGACGTCGGCGAAGCCCCGATTGAACAGTTCGTCGAGACCGATCTCGTTGCCGTCCCGGAGATAGAGCATCAGGGGAATGTGGTAGAGGCGGGGGTTGGGCTTCAGGCCCGAGGCGATGGACAAGGCCGGGGCGTTGTCCTTGGCGCCCCACAGGACGGCGGCGTCGAACGGACTTTCGTGCAGATAGTCGAAAGCGGTGTAGGGGGTGGGCGCAGCGACGACCTCGACGCCGGAGGCGGTGAGGGCGTTGGACAGGGCCAGAAACCGGCGCTCGGCCACGCCGGCGGCCAGGACGCGCAGCGGCGCCCGTTCGTCGCCGCCGGCCTCAAGATCAATGCCGCGAGCGGCGAAGGTGGCGCGGCGCAGATGGAATTCTTCTTCGGCTATCGCGGCGCGGGTCATCTGCTCCAGCCTCAGCGCCGCCTGGGCGGGGTGGGGCGGCAGCGTCACGGCCAGATCCGCGTCCATGACGGAACCGCGCGGCGCGCCGACAACCATGATCGGCAGACTGCGCGGCTCGGCCGCAGACCGCAGCCGCGCCACGACGTCGTCGGTGAGCGAATCGAAATCGACCACGGCGGCGTCCAGCGGGAAGTCCTGCAAGACAGCCTCGGCCGACGTCAGGTCGCGAGCGGTGACGGTGGTCCAGCCGAGGGCGTCCAGCCCAGCCACCAGCGGCCCGAGCCGACCGTCCTGGGCCGCCAGGATCAATACACGCGCATCGAAAGCCAAGTTGGTCGTCTCCCCCGGACGTCGCAGCGCCCATAGCCCCTTGAAGGCCGCGGGACCATAGCGATGCGTCCCTTAACGAAGCAATGTCTTGGCGTGGGGCGACGGGGAAAAGTGGGGCTCGCGCGGATGGTGTTTTCCTTGCCGATGGAATGGTCTAGGTTTCGCCGCCTGTTCAACGGTTGTGGGAACCGGCTTGAGTGATCACCTGACCCGATCGGTACTGAAGGCGCCTGGATTCTGGGGCGGTCTTTCGGTGCGCGCCTTCACCCGCAGCTGGGGGCGTGACGTCATGCTCTACACCGGCGGCGTGTCATTCTTCGCCCTTCTGGCCGTGTTTCCCGCCATCGCCATTCTGATCGGTTTCTACAAGCTGGGTCTGTCGATCAATGAGGTCAGCGCTCAGGCCGCCGCCCTTTCGGACCTGTTGCCTCGGGCGGCCCAGACGATATTCCGCGATGAGATCGCCCGGTTGAGCAATGCTTCTGCGCGGACGATCTCGACCCAGAGCGCCTTTGCATTGTTCGTCGGCGCCTATGCTGCCCATCGTGGATTCAAGGCCTTGCTGGCGGGCCTTAATCTCATTCATGATGAAACCGAGCCGCACGGCTTCTTCAAGTTCAACCTTCTGGCCTTCTTCGTCGCCGTCTTCGCCTTCGCGCTTTTCACGGTCGTGTCAGGCGCTGTGGTGACGGCCCGAATCCTGGCCCATACGGCGTCGCCGATGACGGACCAGTTCGATGGCGGTTTGCTGCCGCTGGACGCCTTCCTGCCGGCGCTTGGCCTCGCGGTCGGCCTGACCCTTTTGTACCGCTACGCCATGAGCCACAGGTCGCCCGTCGCCTGGCTGCCGGCGATCACCGGCGGGCTGGTGGCCACCCTGATGTCGGTGATCTCGTCCTGGCTTTGCGCCATCTATGTGGAGCAGATCGCGCCCCTGGGAGCGACCTACGGGTCTGTGGGCGCGGTGGTGGTGCTGCTGATCTGGCTGTCGTGGAACGTCAACGCCATCTTCTACGGCGGCGCCTTCGCCACCGAGATGGAGATTGCGGCCAAGGCCGATGCAGCCGCCAAGGCTCAAACCCCGACGGTTCCCGCCGATGTGGTCGATCTGGCGGAGGGGCGGGCCAGTCGCCGGTCGCGCTCCTAACCCGCCTCGACCGTAAGGCGAATCACGCCGTCCACCTCGTCCGCGGCGATCACGCGGCCGTTCTTCTGGGTCATCAGAAAGGGCACGTCGATCCGCGCCATCGGGTCGGTGGCCAGCAGGATGAAGCGACGCCCCGGCGCAGCGCCCTCCATCGCCTTCATCAATCGAAGGCTGGGCGTCGGGCAGACGTGGCCGCGCGCATCGACGACGGAGGCTTCAACCTCTTGGAGGTCGGTCACGACGCCAGGCGGTCGGCCAGCAGGGACAGGGCGATCCGGACGCTGGCCAGACGGATCGCGTCGCGGCCGATGTCGCCGAATCGTTCCTGGCGATGGATCAGGCCGCCGGGTCCCTGAGCGGCGAAATGGACCAGTCCGACCGGCTTGTCGTCCGAGCCGCCGCCGGGGCCGGCGATCCCGGTGACGGCCACGCTGACGGCGGCGCGCGAATGGGCGACGGCGCCCTGGGCCATGGCCCGCGCGGTCGGTTCGGACACGGCGCCGTGGGCGATCAGCGTGGCCTCGGGCACGCCCAGCATCTGCTGTTTGGCGTCGTTGCTGTAGGTGACGAAGCCCCGGTCCAGGGCGGCGGACGAGCCGGGAACGGCGGTCAGGGCGGCGGCGACCAGACCGCCGGTGCAGCTTTCGGCTGTGGCCAGCATCAGCCCCCGCGTGGATGCGGTTGCGACGATCTGTTGCGCCAGGCGCTGAATGTCTTCGGGGAACATGATCTTTTCATAGGCCGCGAGTCCCGCTCTAACCAGAGCCATGACCAATGTCGCCGAGGCTCCTGTTCTCCCCCTCGACCGGCCCGCCCGCGCGACCGCGATCCTGTTCGCCGTCGCCGTCGCCGTCTTCACCTCTGCCTGTCTGGTCTTCGTGGTGCAGCCGATGGCGACCAAGCTGATCCTGCCGACCCTGGGGGGATCGCCGTCGGTGTGGAATGCGGCCATGGTCTTTTTTCAGACGGCGCTGCTGGCCGGCTATGGCTACGCCCATCTGCTGCAACGAATCGGATCGATGCAGCGACAGGTGGCGGTCCATCTGGGTCTGCTGCTGATCGCGGCCTTGTTCCTGCCGCTGCGGATCAGCGGCCTGCTGGGCGATCCTGATCCCTCGGCGCCGACCCTGTGGATGCTGGCGACCCTGACCCTGTCGCTCGGGGCGCCGTTCGCCGTGCTGTCGGCGACCGCCCCGCTGTTGCAGGCCTGGTATGCGCGGGCCAGCGCCGGGCGGGCGGGGCGCAGCGATCCCTATGTGCTCTACGCCGCCTCGAACCTGGGCAGTTTTCTGGCCCTGCTGGCCTATCCGGTCCTGATCGAGCCCCTGGTCAGCCTGTCGGCGCAGCGGTGGGGGTGGAGTCTCGGCTACGGTCTGTTCGTGCTGATGGTTGTGGGGCTGGGCCTTGTCGTCTGGCGTCGGCGGGAGACTGTTGCGGCCGAGCCCGCCCCGCTGGCGGCCGGACCGCGCATCGCCTGGCGCGAGAAGGGGCTGCTGATCCTGCTGGCGGCGGCGCCGTCCAGCCTGATGCTGGGAGTGACGGCGCACCTGTCGACCGACGTGGCCTCTGCGCCCTTCCTGTGGGTCATTCCGCTGGCGCTCTATCTGCTGACCTTCGTCATCGCCTTCCAGGCGCGGCCGATCATCCCGTTGCATCTGACCCTGGCGATCCAGGCGGGGACCCTGGCGGCCTGCGCCGCCCTGGCGGCGTTCCGGACGACGGAGTGGCTGTTCGTCTTCGGGGTCAATCTTACGGCCTTCTTCTTCACGGCCCTGATGTGCCACCAACGGATGGCTGAGCGTCGTCCCGCGCCGGGCCGGCTGACGGAATTCTATCTGCTGCTGTCGCTGGGGGGCGTGCTGGGCGGGGTGTTCAACGCCCTGATCGCGCCCGTCGTGTTCGACATGGTGTGGGAATATCCACTGATCCTGGTGGCCGTAGGCCTGTTGCGGCCCTGGGGGCGGCGCGAGATGCGATCGTGGGAGATCATCTGTTGCGTCGTCGGCGTGCTGATCGCCGTGGCGGGGCCGCTGGGCCTGGCCCTGGTCCGCTATGCGCCTGACATCCGCGCTGTCGTGCCGGACCATGAGCTGGTGCGGATCGCCCAGGCGGTGCTGGGCGTGGCGGCCCTGTTCGCCTTCCTTTTGAGGGATCGGGCGATGATGTTCACCGTGGTCATCGGGGCCATGGTCTGGTCCGGCTATCATGTGGCGCGCGGTTATGACTGGGTGCTGACCGAGCGGAGCTTCTTCGGGGTGATGCGGGTGGCCAGCACGCCGATCGAAGGCCTGGATGGACCGGTCCATGTGCTGATGCACGGCACCACCCTGCACGGCGCCCAGGCGCAGGCGGCGCGGTATCGCTGCATGCCGACCCTCTATTACGCCACCTCCACCCCACTGGGTCAGGCGGCCCTGATGACCCAGGCCGGACGGCCGGATGGGGCCGTCATCGGCGTGGTGGGGCAGGGATCCGGGGCCATGGCCGCCTACAAGCGGGCCCAGGACCGAATGAGCTTCTTCGAGATTGATCCGATGGTGGACCGCCTGTCGCGCGACCCCCGCTGGTTCAGTTTCATCAACGGCTGCGCCGAGGGACCGGTCCGGACGGTTTTGGGGGACGCGCGGCTGACGATGGGACGGGAAGCGCCGGGCAGTTATGACCTGCTGATCATCGACGCCTTTTCGTCCGATGCGGTGCCGACCCATTTGCTGACAGTCGAGGCCATCGCCGGCTATCTGCGACTGCTGAAGCCCGAGGGGGTGGTGGTGTTGCACCTGTCGAACCGGAACCTGGAGATCACCCTGCCGGCCGAGGCGGCGGCGGCGGCCCTGGAGGCGCCGGCCCTGCATCAGATCTATATCGAACGGCGGGACGCCGCCTCCATGTCTGAATCCTCGACCGAGGCGCTGATCGTCGGCAAGAGCGAGGCGGCCCTGGCGCCCTATCGCCAGGATCCGCGCTGGCGCACTCTGGAGGCGACCGGGGTGCGGCCGTGGACCGACGACTATGTCAATCTGTTCGGAGCCCTGGTCCGCCAGATGCAGTACGCGGTCCGGTAGTTCAGGCGGAAACGGGCGTCTCGACCGTCGCAACCGCCTGGGCGGCCAGGCCTTCCCCCCGGCCGGTGAAGCCCAGACCCTCGGTCGTGGTGGCCTTGACGCTGACGGCGTCCAGCGGGAGCGCCAAAAGGCCGGCGATCCGTTCGCGCATGGCCTGGCGGTGCGGCTTCACCTTGGGGCGTTCGCAGATCAGGGTGACGTCAACATTGACGATCCGACCGCCGCGCGCGGCGACAAGCTGGGCGGCGTGCAGCAGGAAGAGGTCGGAAGACGCGCCCTTCCACTTCGGATCGGTCGGCGGGAAGTGATCGCCGATGTCGCCCTCGGCGATGGCGCCGAGAAGCGCGTCGGTCAGGGCGTGCAGACCGGCGTCCGCGTCGGAATGGCCGATCAGTGTCTGGTCATGCGGCACCTCGATCCCGCAGAGCCAGACCGAACCGCCCGGACCCCAGCGGTGGACGTCATAGCCGGAGCCGATCCGGGTCTGGTAGCGGGTCTGTTGCGACAACAGGGCCTCGGCCATGGCGAAATCCTCGGGATAGGTCAGTTTCATCAGGCGGGGATCGCCCTCGACCAGGGCGACGCGGCCGCCGTGGCGTTGGACGACCGCGGCTTCGTCGGTCGGTGCCTCGGTTCCGGTCCAGGCGGCGTAAGCGGCCTCTATCGTATCGCGCCGGAAGGCCTGAGGCGTCTGGGCCCGCCACAGGCCGTCGCGTTCGACGACGCCCGCCATCAGACCTGTCTCTTATCC
>NZ_JMQR01000011.1:0-45440 GCF_000698025.1 Brevundimonas sp. EAKA
CCCAAGTTTTGTTAGCAGGGTTAAGCGCCTCGCTACGCCCAAAGTGAGAGTAAGCCGCGGGCCGCGTCGAAGGGGAATAAGAACCACCCCCCCACCGGCCCCGCCGGCACCCATGCGTCCGGCGTTGGTCGCCGCCGCCCCGGGGCAGGCTCCGCTCAACGCCGTGGTCGTGACCGGATCGCGCATCATGCCCGGCGCCCCAGCCCCGTCCGACACCGAAACCTATCCCGACGCCACGCCCAATCCGGTCAAGCGGACGGCGGACCAGCCGGTCTCCACCTTCTCGATCGACGTGGACACGGCCGCCTATTCCAATGTCCGCCGCTTCATCGACGAGGGCCGCAGCCCTCCGGCGGACGCGGTGCGGGTCGAGGAACTGATCAACGCCTTCGACTATGGCTACGCCCGCCCGACGTCCCTGGCCCGCCCGTTTGCGATCACCACGGCCGTCGTCGCCTCGCCCTGGGCGCCCCGAACCGAAAGAGGGGGCCGCCAGATCGTCCACATCGGCTTGCAGGGTTATGAGCTCCCGCAGGGCGAGCAGCGGCCGCTGAACCTGACCTTCCTGGTTGATGTCTCGGGCTCGATGCGCAGCCCGGACAAGCTGGACCTGGCCAAACAGGCGATGAACCTGGCCATCGACCGGTTGCGGCCACAGGACACCCTGTCGGTCACCTATTACGCCGAGGGTGCGGGCACGACCCTGCAGCCCACGCCCGGCGACCAGAAGCTGAAAATGCGCTGCGCCGTCGCCAGCCTTCGCGCCTCGGGCGGCACGGCCGGCGCGACCGGCATGACCAACGCCTATGACCAGGCCCAGGCCAGTTTCGCCCGTGACAAGGTCAACCGCATCCTGATGTTCACCGACGGCGACTTCAACGTCGGCGTCACCGACAACAAGCGGCTGGAAGACTATGTCGCCGAAAAGCGCGGAACCGGCGTCTATCTGTCGGTCTATGGCTTCGGACGCGGCAACTACCAGGACGCCCGGATGCAGACCATCGCCCAGGCGGGCAACGGCGTGGCGGCCTATGTGGGCGACCTGCGCGACGCGCGGCGCCTGTTCGGCCCGATGTTCGACAAGGGCGCCTTCCCCATCGCCGACGACGTCAAGATCCAGGTCGAGTTCAATCCCGCCCGCGTCGCCGAATGGCGGTTGATCGGCTATGAGACCCGGCTGCTGAACGAGGCGGACTTCGCCAACGACCGCATCGACGCGGGCGAGGTCGGATCGGGCGCCAGCGTCACGGCCCTGTACGAGATCACCCCGGTCGGCGGACCGACCCAGGTTCCCGAGCGCCGCTATCCGGACAACCGGATCGGCGTGGGCGGCGGCGATCCGAACGGTGAGATCGGCTTCATTCAGGTCCGCTACAAACAGCCGGGCGGCAGCCGGTCGGACCTAATCCAGCAGCCTCTGACCAGCCGCGCCGCCGGCGCCCAGCCGCCCGAGGCCACGCGCTGGGCCCTGGCCGTCGCCGCGTTCGGCCAGAAGCTCCGCAACGACCCGTGGATGAGCGCCGACTACGGCTGGGATCAGGTGCTGGCCCAGGCCCAGGGCGCGCGCGGCGAGGATCCCTGGGGCGACCGGGCCGAGTTCGTCCAGTTGGTGCGCGCGGCCAGGGACCTGCCTGAACGTCGCGCGCCTTAAGGCCGAGCGGCGCCAAGCGGGCGCACGGCGGCGGAACCCCGCCGTGCGCGGCGGGTTTTCACGGTGACGCTACACCCCAGGAGACCGCCATGAAGATCCGCGACGTCATGACCAAGGATGTCCACCTCGCCCGCCCCGGCGACACGCTTCAGGAGGTCGCCGCCCGGATGGCCAAGGGGGATTTCGGCTTCGTGCCCGTGGCGGACGGCGACCAGTTGATCGGCGCCATCACCGACCGCGACATCGTCGTGCGCGCCCTGGCGGCCGGCGCCGCCCCGTCCGCGCCCGTGGTCGAATACATCACCCGCGACCCGCAGACGGTGCTGGACACCGACGACCTGAAATCCGTGCTGGATCTGATGGGGTCGCGCCAGATTCGCCGCGCCCCGGTGGTGGACAAGCATGGCCGCATCGTCGGGGTCATCTCGCTGGGCGACCTGTCGACCCGGGTGAAGGAGAAATACGCCGGCGAGACGCTGGAGAGCATCTCGCGTTAACCCTCCCCCCTCACCACGCGCTAACCGGCGCCTGCCATTCTGCACCCTGAACGGTGGGAGATCAGAATGGCGCGCGCGCAGTTCCAGAAGGGTCAGAAAGTCTGGGTCGAGTGCGTGGGCGCCTGGGCCACCATCGAGAAGGTTCAGCCGGTCTGGGCCAAGGGTTTCGACGAGCCGGTGCGCGTCACCTACGACGTCGGCCTGGGACGTGAGTTCGCCGCCGCCGAACTGATGATGGCCGCCGCGGACGCCGCCGGGGCCGAGGTCGGCGACTGGCGCGTGCTGCGGGCCCGCAACAAGTGGCAGGCGGAAGAGGACTGCCTGCACCACCCCCAGCCCGGCACCTATCCCGTCGTCGTCACTGACACGGCCGACTGGGGCGGCTGGCGCGTGCCCGGCGCGGAATATGACCGCGACCCCCAGCGCATTGAATTCCAGTCCCGGCTGATCGCCGCCGCGCCGCGTCTGATGCAGTTGGCTGAAAGCCTGATGGACCTCGTGGCCGAGAGCCCCGACGACGCGCCGCCCGCCGTTCTGGCCCTGGCGCGCCAGGCCCGCGACACGCTTCAACCTGTGACGGAAATTCTGGAAGCGGCGCCGGCCCGGGCGAGCGGCGTCATGCCGGGTGCGGACGCCAGCCTGGCGGAACGCTGAACAGGCGGAGCCGCGCAACTTTCAAGTCGCGCGGCGGGTCGGCCTGCTGCGGTCAGGCTCGCGGCATAGGCTCAGGATAGGGCAGCCGAGCGTGGAGTGACGGCGGCTGTCGCTGTCGTCGTCCGTCCACGTCGATGACTTCTGACGCGCGTGACCGAGATCGAAAAACAGGTTTCGCCTCAGATCAGTTCGACGCCCATGGCGGTGGCCTCGCCACCGCCGATGCACAGGGCGGCCATGCCCCTGGTCTTGCCGCGCGCCTTGAGCGCGGACAGCAGGGTGGTCAGCACACGCGCGCCCGAGGCGCCCAGCGGGTGTCCCAGGGCGCAGGCGCCGCCGTTGACGTTGATCTTGTCATGGGGGACGCCCAGCTCCTGCATGGCGATCATCGGCACGATGGCGAAGGCCTCGTTGACCTCCCACAGATCGACGTCGTCGGCGGTCCAGCCCGCCCTGGCCAGGGCCTTCTTCAGGGCGAAGACCGGCGCGGTGGTGAACAGGCTGGGCTCATGGGCGTGGGCGGCCTGGGCGACGACGCGGGCGACCGGGGTCAGGCCCAGGGCCTGGGCCGTCGATTGGCGCATCATGACCAAGGCGGCGGCGCCGTCCGAGATCGAGGCGGCCGAGGCGGCGGTGATGGTGCCGTCCTTGCCGAAGGCGGGCTTCAGATTGGGGATCTTGGACGGGTCGGACTTGGTCGGCTGTTCGTCGCGATCGACCACAACCACGCCCTTGCGGGTCTTGACCTCGACCGGCGTGATCTCGGCGTCGAAGGCGCCGCTGTCCTGGGCGCGTTTGGCGCGACCGGCGCTTTCGGTCGCATAGGCGTCCTGCTGCTCGCGGGTGAACTGATAGGCCTTGGCCGTGTCCTCGGCGAACTGCCCCATCAATTTGCCGGGCTCATAGGCGTCTTCCAGACCGTCCAGATACATGCTGTCGGAGATGACGTCGTGGCCGATCCGGGCGCCGCCCCGGTGCTTCTGCATCAGATAGGGCGCATTGGTCATGGACTCCATGCCGCCCGCCACGATCACCTCGGCCGAACCGGCCAGCAGGGCGTCATGCGCCATCATCGCGGCCTGCATGCCCGAGCCGCACATCTTGTTGATCGTGGTCGCCTCGGTCGAGATCGGCAGGCCCGCGCCCATCCCGGCCTGACGGGCCGGGGCCTGGCCCAGGCCGGCGGGCAGGACGCAGCCCATGATGATCTGTTCGACCTTGTTGGGGTCCAGGCCGGCTCGCTCGAGCGCCGCCTTCACCGCCGTCGCGCCCAGGGCGGTGGACTTGGCGTCGGACAGCGCGCCCTGGAAACCGCCCATCGGCGTGCGGGCGTAGGAGACGATGACGACGGGATCGGCGGACATGGCGGGTTTCCTCTTGCTTTGGGCTCTGAGATAGCGATCCGACCGCCCGATGTGAACCGGGCGCCCTGCTGCAATCAGGCGAAGTGAAGTCGACGGTAGCGGCCTCGGAAATAGAGCAGCGGGTCGCGGCGCGGCTCGAACCGGGCGCGCGTGACCCGGCCGATGAAGACCAGATGGTCCCCGGCCTCGACCACCTGATGGGTCGCGCATTCGAAACTGGCCAGCGAGCCGGACAGGATCGGCGCGCCGGTGTCCCAGGTCTCCCAGGCCACGCCGTCGAACCGTTCGGCCGAGGACCGGGCGAAGGCGCCCGACATCGGCTGCTGGCCGATGTGCAGCACATTGATGGCGAAATGCGCCGCCCGCTGGAACCGCTCCAGATTGGACGAACTGCGGGCCAGGCAGAACAGGATCAGCGGCGGATCGAGTGACACCGAGGAGAACGAGTTGGCCGTCAGGCCCACCGGCTGCCCCGCCTCGTCCTGGGTCGTCACCACCGTCACCCCAGTGGCGAAACAGCCCAGGGCGTCGCGCAGGGTGCGGGGATCGGAACCGGCCTGGTAATACAGGGCCTCGCGCGGGGCCTGGCGTTCCAGGAAGGCCAGGATGACGGCGTCGGCCGTCTCGCCCGGATCGGCGGGAGCGTCGGGATCCAGCGTCAGGATCGGCAGGCCGTCCAGCGGCGCGGTCGCCTCGACCGGCGCCTCGCCCGCCACGATCAGGCAACTGGCCAGGGCCGGGCCGGTGACGACCAGAGCCGGGACGGCGGCGGCCAGGGTCTGGGCCGAACACAGGATGGCGGGCCGCGACGAGATATCGGTCAGCAGGCGGCGCAGGCCGGCCGCTTCGTCGCCCGCTTCCAGAGCGTCGGCCAGCAGGACGTGCCGCCCGGCCTCGACCAGGGCCCGCACCCACCGCCGCCAATCGGGCGACAGGCCCTGGGGCGCGCCGATCAGCAGGACGACCGGATCCTGGGGATCGCCCCAGCTCTGGACGTCCAGACCTCCGATCCGGGGCGGCGATGCGATCATGAGGCGGGACGGTCCAGTGCGGAGGGGAAGAGGCGTCTCATAGAGGAAGTCCGCCCCTTGAGACCATGGCTTACGATCTCGGGGCGGCGTCGGATCATCCGGCGTCCAGATCCGCCAGCCGTCCGCGCAGCATCTGGAGCATGGCGGAAAAGTCCCGGCCCCCGTGGCCCAGACCGTCGAACAGCGCGTACATCGCCTCGGCCTGGGCGCCCAGAGGAGTGGAGGCGCCCGATTTGGCCGCCGCCTCCTGGGCCAGTTTCAGGTCCTTCAGCATCATGGCCGTGGCGAAGCCGCCCTGATAGTCGCGGTTCGACGGCGCAGTCGGCACCAGGCCGGGCCAGGGATAATAGCTGGTCACGCTCCAGCACTGGCCCGAGGATTTGGACGCGATCTCGAAGAAACGCTCCGGCTCCAGACCCAGTTTCTCGGCCAAGGCGATGGCTTCGCACGTGCCCAGCATGGAGACGCCCAGCAGCATGTTGTTGCAGATCTTGGCCGCCTGCCCCGCCCCGTGGTCGCCGGCGCGGATGGTGATGCGGCTCATGGGTTCCAGCGCGGCCTCGACACGGGCGAAGTCGCCTTCGTCGCAACCGACCATGAAGGCCAGGGTTCCGGCATCGGCCGCCGCCGTCCCGCCCGAGACCGGTGCGTCGGCAAAGGCGTAGCCGGCGTCCCGCGCCAGCCCCGCCACCTTGCGCGCCGTCTCCACGTCGATGGTCGAACAGTCCAGCAGCAAGGCGTTGGACGGCGCCGCGCCGATGATCTGCTCGGCATAGACCTTGTGCACATGGGGGCCGGCGGGCAGCATGGTGATCACCACCTCGGCGTCGCGCACCGCCTCGGCGACCGAGGTCGAGGGCGCGCAGCCCGCCGCCGACGCGCGCTCCAGCGCCGCGGCGCTCAGATCGAAAGCGGCGACCGAATGGCCGGCCTTCGCCTGGTTCGCGGCCATGCCGCCGCCCATATTGCCCAGGCCGATGAAGGCGATCTTGGTCATGGTCTCTCTCCCTTTGGTCGGCGTCGCTGTCAGGGCAGCGGCGTCCATTTTTCATTGTCCGGCAGCGGCGCGAACAGCGCGTCCAGCGTCGCCTCCGTAACGCCCGACAGGTCCGCAGGGGACCATTGGGGCGCATTATCCTTGTCGACGATCACGGCCCGCACCCCTTCCTGGAAGTCATGGGTCCGCACCACCCGTCCCCCCAGGGCGTATTCCATGGCCATATTGTCGGCGAAGGACGTCAGGGCGGCGCCGGCGCGCAACTGGCGCAGCGTGACCTTCAGCGACTGCGGCGACTTGGTCTTCAGGATCGCCAGCTGCGCCGACGCCCAGCCGGAGCCTTCGGCGTACAGCGCCGCGAAGATTTGCTCGACCGTGTCGAAGGCGAACAGCCGGTCGATGGCCTCGCGGTGAGGGTTCAGCGGCGCCGCTTCCGGCTCGGTCGGGCAGACCCAGCGGTTCGCCTCCTCCAGCGGGTTCCCGGGGTTCGCCAGCAGCGCCGCCTTGAAACCTTCGATGTCGATGGCCGGAACGTAGTGGGTATGTATCCCAAGCGCCACCGTATCCGCCGCCTTCAGCCGCGCGCCCGTCAGCGCCAGCCAGACGCCGGTCTGGCCCGGCAGGCGCGGCAGGAACCAGCCGCCGCCGACATCCGGGAACAGGCCGATCCCCGTCTCCGGCATGGCGTAGGTCGTCCGCTCCGTGGCGATGCGAATGGCGGCCGGCTCCGAGATCCCGACGCCGCCGCCCATGACGATCCCGTCCACGATGGCCGTGATCGGCTTGGGATAGCCGAACATCAGATGGTTCAGCCGGTATTCCGCCAGGAAGAAGGCCTTGGCCTCTGACGCGTCGCCCGCTCCGCTCTCGGCGATCATGCGGATGTCGCCCCCGGCGCAGAAGCCGCGCTCGCCCGCATGGTCGATCAGCACCGACTGCACCGCAGCGTCCTCACGCCAGGCCAGCAGGGCCTCGGTCATCGCCTCGCACATCGCCCGGTTCAGGGCGTGTATCGCCTTGGGCCGGTTCAGGCTGATACGGCCGACGCCGTTTTCGACGCGGGCGATGATTTCGGGTTCGGTCATGAAAGGTCCTTCTCCCTGAGATCAACAACATCCTGCCCGGCGGCCGCTGCAGCCTTCAGCAGGTCGGCGTCGCGCGACGCCAGGCCGGCGTCCCGTTCGAGCGTCAGCCACAGATAGACCGCGTCGAACAGGCTCAAACCCCGCCCCTGGGCCAGAAGGGCGATCCGACGCACCTCGCGAGCGGACAGGGCCGGGGCAAGACCGATCTCGTACTCGTCCAACCGCACAAAAGCTTCAGACAGGTCGAAACCCGCGTCGCGTCGCGCCTGGCGCACCAACAGATTGGCCACCTCCCACTGGAAGACATCGGGCGCGATCAGTTCATAGTCGTCGAGCGCCGCCAACAGACGACGCGCGGGAGCCGTGGATTGGCTGGCCAGCAGCCAGGACGCCGCCGCCGAGGCGTCAACGACCAGGGTCTTCATCGCGCGCAATCGCCTTCAGCTCGTCCCAGCTCATTCGCGCCCAATCGGCATCCGCCGCCTGCCCGGCCATAAAGGCCTGAGACCGTGCGGCCAGTTCGGCGCCGGACAGTCGGCGACGACGCGGCTCGGGCGTCAGACGCGCCACCGGTCGCCCGTGCCGGGTGATGACGATGGTCTCGCCCGAGGTCTGGACCTCGTCCAGCAAGGACGACAGCGACGTCTTGGCTTCGAGAACTCCGATGGAACGCATGGCCGAAATCCTGATCAGAATTCTGGTCAGAATAACAGATCGCGGCGCCGACCGCCATCATCCCCGCGCCATCTCACGCGCGATGATCACCCGCATGATCTCGTTGGTCCCCTCCAGGATGCGGTGGACCCGCAGGTCGCGCACGATCCGCTCCAGCGGATAGTCCTTCAGATAGCCGTAGCCGCCGTGCAACTGCAGGGCCTCGTCGGCGATCTGGAAACAGGCGTCGGTAGCCAGCCGCTTGGCCATGGCGCACCACTTCGTCTTTTCCGGATGGTCGGTGTCGATGGCCCAGGCGCCGCGCAGCACCATCAGGCGCGCCGCCTCCAGATCCGTCGCCATGTCCGCCAGGCGGAACTGAAGGGCCTGGAACTCGCCGATCGGACGACCGAACTGTTTGCGGGTGGCGACGTAATCCTGCGCCGTTTCCAGCGCCAGACGCGCGCCGCCCAGAGAACAGGCGGCGATGTTCAGCCGCCCGCCGTCCAGGCCTGCCATGGCGTAGCGGAAGCCCGCCCCCTCCTCGCCCAGCAGATTGGCGGCCGGCACGCGGCAGTCGTCGAACTGGACGATGGCGGTCGGCTGGGCGTTCCAGCCCATCTTCCTCTCCTGGGCGCCGAAGGACAGGCCGGGCGTCCCGGCCTCGACGACAAGGGCGGAAACTCCCTTTGCCCCCTCCCCGCCCGTGCGGACCATGACGACATAGAGGTCGCTCGTCCCCGCACCGGAAATGAAGGCCTTGGAGCCGTTCAGCACATAGTGGTCGCCGTCGCGCACCGCCGTGGTCCGCAGCGCCGCCGCGTCGGAGCCGGAGCCCGGCTCGGTCAGGCAATAGGAGGCGATCTTCTCCATGCCGACCAGATCGGGCACGAACCGGGCGCGCAGAGCGTCCGATCCGAACCGGTCGATCATCCAGGTCGCCATATTGTGGATCGAGATGAAGGCCGCCGTCGCCACGTCGCCGCGCGACAGCTCCTCGAAGATCACGGCCGCCTCGACCCGGCCCAGCGCCATGCCGCCGTGTTCCTCTCCGGTGTAGATGCCGCAGAAGCCCATCTCGGCCGCCTGTTTCATCACATCGACGGGGAAGTGCTTCTCCTCGTCCCAACGGGCGGAGTGGGGCGCCAGCTCGGCGTCGGCGAAGGCGCGTGCCGCGTCCTGAATAGCGCGCTGGTCGTCGGTAAGGGCGAAATCCATGGCGGCCTCAGCGCATCGTCGGAATGACGAACGAACTGTCGGAATGCTCCAGCGCCGAATCCGGCCACCGCGCCGTCACGGTCTTGGTCTTGGTCCAGAAGCGGACGCCCTCCATGCCGTGCTGGTTGATGTCGCCGAAGGCCGAGCGCTTCCAGCCGCCGAAGGTGTGATAGGCGACCGGCACCGGGATCGGCACATTGATGCCGACCATGCCGACATTGACCCGGGCGGCGAAGTCGCGGGCCGCGCGGCCGTTCTGGGTGAAGATGGCGACGCCGTTGCCGTACTGGTGGTTCGACGGCAGGGCCAGCGCCTCCTCGAAGGTCTCGGCGCGGACGATCTGAAGCACCGGGCCGAAGATTTCCTCGCGATAGGCCGACATGTCCGCCGTCACGTGGTCGAACAGCGACGGGCCGATGAAATAGCCCTTCTCGTGCCCCTGCAGGCTGAAGTCGCGGCCATCGACGACCAGTTCGGCGCCTTCCTGCACGCCTTTTTCGATCCAGCCCAGAACGCGGTCCTTGTGGGTCTGGGTGACGACGGGACCGTAGTGGGCCTCGCTATCGGTGGAGACGCCGACCTTCAGGCTGGGGATTTCGGCGACCAGTCGCTCGCGCAGTTCGTCGGCGGTCTTCTTGCCGACCGGCACGACCACCGGCAGGGCCATGCACCGTTCTCCGGCCGAGCCGAAGGCGGCGCCGGTCAGGTCCTTGACCACCTGGGCCATGTCGGCGTCGGGCAGGACGATGCCGTGGTTCTTGGCCCCGCCCATGGCCTGGACCCGCTTATGATTGGCGGCGCCGGTCTGATAGACATAGTGGGCGATGTCGGACGAGCCGACGAAGCTGACAGCATGGACCAGCGGATGGGTCAGGATGGCGTCGACCGCCGTCTTGTCGCCATGCACCACGTTCAGCACCCCATTGGGCGCCCCGGCCTCCAGCATCAGTTCGGCCAGCCGCACCGGCAGTGACGGATCCCGTTCCGACGGCTTCAGCACGAAGGTGTTGCCGACCGCGATGGCCACGCCGAACATCCACATCGGGATCATGCCGGGGAAGTTGAACGGCGTGATGCCCGCCACCACGCCCAGCGGCTGGCGCATCGAATAGACGTCGATGCCGGGGCCGGCGCCTTGGGTGTATTCGCCCTTCAGCGCGTGGGGGATGCCGCAGGCGAACTCGATCACCTCCAGCCCGCGCTGGATGTCGCCCCTGGAGTCGGCGATGACCTTGCCGTGCTCGCTGCTGAGCAGTTCGGCCAGTTCGTCCATCCGCGCCTCGACCAGGCGTTTGAAGTCGAACATGACGCGGGCGCGGCGCTGGGGATTGGTGCTGGCCCAGCCGTCGAAGGCGTTCTGAGCGGCCTGGACGGCGCGATCGACCTCGGCCGTCGTGGCCAGTTGGACGCGGGCCTGAACCTGACCCGTATTGGGGTCGAAGACGTCGCCGAAACGGCCGGACGCGCCGTCGAAAGCCGCGCCGTCGATGAAGTGGCGAATGTCGCGCACCATACCTGAGATTCCCTATGTGCTTATTGCTATTGCCCCCGTCATAGCAGGCAGGATCGGCCTCTTGCAGCCCCAAAGACGAAATGAAAGCCCTTGACGGAGCCACCCCAGCCTCACCGCTTCGGGACCCGAAATGTTCGAATCCGGACACAGTCATTAATAATCGAAATCAGGTTGTACATAATAACAATCACGCCCGTCGCAGTGCTATTGACTGTCAAGTCATCAGCCCAGGCTAATACTAAGGTCTTATTTTTGCTTTCCCTGACCAATTTGAGTAGACTTAATTATGTCAAATTCGCCACAAGAGACGTGAAACTCCCCACAGAGGCGAGGCGTCAACGGCGAACGGGGTGGGAGACGACCAGTGGAGGCCTTTGCTGAGAGCATATTGTCGGATGCGCCCATGGCGATCATCGCGCTGGACGAGGCGGGTTTCGTCTGTTGCGCGAACGCGACGGCGGATCGGTTTTTCGGCCGCCCTCTGTCCCCGCCGAACGCGGCCGCCATCAGCGATCTGATCGAGGGTTTCGACAGGGCGGCTCTGCAGTCCCCGACATGGGTCGAAGACCTCAATGCGCGCGCCCGAAACGCCGGGGAGGATCCTCTGTGGCGGGCGCGGCGGCATGACGGCGTTCACGCCTTCGTCGACGTCCAGGCCGCGCGGTTCTCCGCCCGCAACGGCAAGTTCGTGACTCTCTTCATTCAGGACATGACCACCGCCGTCACGGCGGAAACCGCACTTCTGGAAGTGAGGCTCCAGATCATTCACAACTGGCGACTGAGTTCGTTGGGGGAAATGGCCTCCATGGTGGCGCACGAGGTCAATCAGCCCCTGTCTGCGGCCATCAACTATCTGGCCGCCGCAGAGACGGCCGTGAAAAAGCCGGGTCCGAACACGGCGAACGCCCCCGAGCTCATGGCGGCGGCGCGAGCCCAGGTGAAACGCGCGGCCGACATTATCCTGCGTCTTCGCGCGTTGATGATCCACGAGAAGCGCTATCAGGCGCGCGAGCGGGTCGCCGAGGTGATCGAAGAGATCATGCCCATTCTCGTCAGCCATGCCCGCGAAACGAAGGCGGAAATCTCCAGCCGGATCGACCCGGCCGCCTATACCTACTGCGACCGCGTTCAGCTTCAGCAAGTCATCCTCAATCTGGCCCGAAACGCCATGGAGGCGCCCCCGAACGGCGTCCCGCGCAGGGTGGAGATCTCAGGACGGCAGACGTCGCAGGGCTATCAGATTCTCGTCAGCGACAACGGTCCCGGCGTGCCGGCGGACATGGCCGGCAAGCTTTTCGACCCCCTCGTCAGCAGCAAGTCCGGCGGAATGGGACTGGGCCTCTCGATCTGCCGCACGATCGTAGAGGCGCATGGCGGCGTCATAGAACTTGTCCCGAGCGCGCTTGGGGGCGCGGGCTTCGCGTTCACACTGAACGCCAATGTCCACGACCTTTCCACGCAAGGCGGCGCGTCCGGGGCGCGCAAACGCCCCAAGTTGAACCCGGGCGTCGCCGAAACTGACGACTGGGACAGAGTCCGCGCTCAGTTCGTCAACGCGGATGAATACGGATGCGACAGTCTAGAGGCCAATCGACATCGCGGTTGATCGTATCAAACCCCGTGCAAGGCTCGATCGCACGACGATCCGACGCTCAGATTTTCAGAAATCTTCGGTATTCGTGGGAGCGCCATTCAATCTCAGAGCGTGCGCCGCAATAGGGACTTTCAGTCCTATTGAAAGTTGGATCAGCAGGATTAGAACAGATCCATGGGCCATCGTGGAATCATCACAGCGGAACGTTTGACTACGGTCGATGAGAACGCAGTCGCACTGATCGGTCTGGACGCCCGGATCCAGCAGATGGACCAGATGCTTGATCGTCTTCTGAGCGACGACGACTTGGCCGGACCGGCTGTTCAGGCGCTGCAGATCGTCGAGGCCGCCGGACGTCGAGGTTTGCGGCAATGCGCTCTGGCCGATTCGGTCAGCCTGCCGGCGGGCACGGTCTCGCGCCTGGTCGACACACTCGTCAAAGGCGATCTGGTCAGCCGGAGGCCGCACCCGACCGATCGGCGCGTGACAATGCTGGCGCTCACGGCGGCGGGCGGCCGACGACTGGACCGTCGGCGGGCGGATTACGGCCGGCTCGCCGAAGCCCTCACGCCCCAGGCCGCCGAAGCCCTGCGGGTCGTAAACCCGCTTCTCGAAGTCATAGCTGAAACCCTCGCCCGATCCGCAAAATCAAAGGCTGCCTGAGCGTCCCGCAGGGGTTGTTGTTGCAGCGCGGAACTGTTCCAACCCCCAACAATGTTCAACCATGGCTTAGGGTTAATGCAAGACTGTGCTCCCAGGTCTGGAGTACCAAGATGTCGGAAAATATGGATCTTCAGGAACGGCTTGCGTTCCTGAAGCTGGATGATGAGGCGCGCGCCGCTTTGGCCGACACGCGTCCGGTCGTTGAGGCCGCCCTGTCCCAGACCCTCGACGCCTTCTACGATCAGGTGCGCGCGACGCCCGATGTCGCGCATTTCTTCAACAGCGAGACCCATATCTCCGGGGCCAAGAGCGCCCAGGCAAAACACTGGTCCCTGATCGCATCGGGGGACTTCACCCCTGACTATGTCGAGGGCGTCCGACGAATCGGCCGGACCCACGCCCGGATCGGCCTGGAGCCGCGCTGGTACATCGGCGGCTACGCCCTGGTGCTGGAGGGGCTGATCAAGGCCATCGTCAAGGCGGACGCCGGCAAGCGCAGCCTATTCGGCCGCAAGGACAAAGGCGACGCCCTGGGCGCCGCCCTGGCCAGCGTGGTCAAGGCGGCCCTGCTGGACATGGATTTCGTCATCTCGCTTTACCTCGAGGCCGCCGAGGACGGACGGCGGGAGGCGGACGAGAAACGCGCCCTGGCCGAGGCCGAACAGATCCGGGTCGTTCAGGCCACCGCCGAGGCCCTGACCGCCCTGGCCGAGGGGGATCTGACGACACGCATCCATGCGGATTTCCCCGGCAGCTACGCCCGGCTGAAGGCCGACTTCAATACGGCCATGACGCAACTGGACGCAGCCATGGCGGAAATTTCCGGCAATACCGAAGCCATGCAGGCCGGCGCCGGAGAGATCAGCGAGGCCGCCGACGACCTGTCGCGCCGCACCGAGCAGCAGGCGGCCACTCTGGAAGAAACCGCCGCCGCCCTGGATCAGATAACCGCCACGGTGAAGAAGACCGCCGAGGGCGCGACCCAGGCGGCGACCGTCGTCGAGACCTCGCGGGTCGCCGCGGAAAAGTCGAAGGACATCGTCGAACGCGCCGTCAAAGCCATGAGCGCGATCGAAACCTCCGCCGAAAAGATCAGCCTGATCATCGGCGTGATCGACGAGATCGCCTTCCAGACCAATCTTCTGGCCCTGAACGCCGGCGTCGAGGCCGCTCGCGCCGGGGAGGCCGGTCGTGGCTTTGCGGTCGTCGCTTCGGAAGTGCGCGCCTTGGCCCAGCGTTCTGCGGACGCGGCCAAGGAGATCAAGTCCCTGATCACCGCCTCCTCGGTCCAGGTGAAGTCCGGGGTCGATCTGGTCGGCGAGACGGGCGACGCCCTGTCTTCCATCGTCAGCCGCGTGATGGAGATCGACCAACTGATGGTCGAGATCACGGCCTCCACCCAGGAGCAGTCGACCGCCCTTCACCAGGTCAATACGGCGGTGAATCAGATGGACCAGGTCACGCAACAGAACGCGGCCATGGTCGAGGAGTCGACGGCCGCCAGTCATAATCTGACCCAGGAAGGGCAAAGGCTGGCGTCTCTGGTCACCCGGTTCCGGGTCACGCAGGACGGCGGCCGGAGAACGGAGCAGACGGAAAGCCGGGTGGAACGTCCCGCACCCCGCGCCCCGGCACGCGCCTTCCGTCAGGTCGGTTCAGCCGCCCTGGCGACTTCGGCCCCGGCGAACGAATGGGAAGAATTCTGACGCAGGGGACCATGCCGCGTCCCGCGCGGGTCAGTCCTCCGAGAGGATCGTCTCCACGCGCTGCGCCAGTTGCTTCAGTTCGAACGGCTTGGTCAGGATCCGCATGCCGGCCTCCAGATCGCCTCCGCTGAGGACCGACGTCTCGGCATAGCCGGTGATGAACAACACCTTGAGCCCCGGCTGCCGCGCCCGCGCGGCGTCCGCGAGCTGGCGGCCGTTCATCCCGCCCGGCAAGCCGACGTCGGTGATCAGGAGATCGATCACCCGCCCCGAACCCAGGACCGCCAGTCCCGCCCGCGCGTCCTCGGCTTCGATGAAATCATAGCCGAGTTCGGACAGGCCTTCCGACACCAGCATGCGGATCGTGGCCTCGTCATCGACGATCAGCACGGTGTAGCGCCGTCGCGGCGCGCCCGACGGCGCGGGTTCGTCGACCGTCTGACCGAGCTCGACCTGGCCATGGTGGCGCGGCAGATAGAGGCCGATGGCG
Source organism: Brevundimonas sp. EAKA (assembly GCF_000698025.1). Classification (NCBI taxonomy): domain Bacteria; kingdom Pseudomonadati; phylum Pseudomonadota; class Alphaproteobacteria; order Caulobacterales; family Caulobacteraceae; genus Brevundimonas; species Brevundimonas sp. EAKA. Next base: position 15,118 of record NZ_JMQR01000011.1, read on the forward strand.
GCGCCCTGCCCCGGCGCGGACCGAATCCGGACCTGGCCGCCGGACTGCTGGACGAAGCCATAGATCATCGACAGCCCCAGGCCCGTGCCCTGACCGATCGGCTTGGTGGTGAAGAAGGGATCGAAGGCCCGGGCGATGACCTCCTCGTTCATGCCGACGCCGGTATCGGTGACGCTGAGGCGGACATAGTCTCCGCTGGGCAGGCCGAAGTCCGGAGCCTCTGCGCGATCCAGCACGAAATTGTCCGTCTCGATGGTCAGCCGCCCTCCGTCGGGCATGGCGTCGCGGGCGTTGATGCACAGGTTGAGAAGCGCATTCTCCAGCTGTCCCGGATCGACCAGCACCGGCCATGTCCCGGCCTGATATCGGGTTTCCAGCCGAATGGCCGGGCCCATGGTCTGTCGGATCAGATCCTCCATGCCGCGCGCCAGGCTCTCGACGTCCGTGGCCTTGGGCTCCAGCGTCTGACGCCGTGAAAAGGCCAGGAGACGATGGGTCAGGGCTGTCGCCCGCTGGGCGGCCGCCTGGGCCGCCGCGATGAACCGTCCCACCTCGGAGCCGCGCCCCTCGGCCAGACGCTTGGCGACGATCTCCAGACTGCCGCTGACGCCGGTCAGCAGGTTGTTGAAGTCGTGGGCTATACCGCCGGTCAGCTGGCCGACGGCCTCCATCTTCTGCGACTGGCGAAGCGCGGCCTCGCTGGCCATCAGTTCGGCGGTGCGCTGCTCCACCGTCCGCTCCAGCGACGCCGCCAGCCTGGCCAGATGCCGCTCGGCCCGACGACGCTCCCGCGCCGCCAGAGTGCGTTCGCCGACGTCCCGGAGGAACCGGATCTCGTCCTCCTGCCAGGCGCGCACGGAGGCGTGGTTCAGATAGGCCAGGGCGACCATGCCTCCCTGTTCCGTCAGGGGCATGTTGATAACGGCGCGGGCGGCGATGGTTTCCAGCACGGCCGCAGTCTCGCGTGTGCGCGGATCCTCGCGCGCGTCGGCGAAGGCGACGGTGTCGCCCCGCTTCAGATCCTCGACGTAGGAACCATAGTCCCGGAAGTTCAGGACGCCCGCGATGGTCTCGACGCCCGGCGCGTTCCAGTCGCGGCTTATGGTGATGGTTTCCCCGTCCTGGTCCACAATGCCGAAGCCGGCGCGGCTGACCTCGAGCGTCCGGCCCAGAATCTCGGCGGCGGCATAGGTGATGTCCTCGGGATCCTCGAGATCGCGCAGGACGTCCGACAGTTCCACCATGGCCGAACTCAGGCGTTCGGACCGCACCCGATCGGTGATGTCGGTCGTGACCCCCGAGATGCGCAGCGGAGCGCCCTCGGCGTCCGACACCAGTATCCCCCGGGCCTCCATCCAGCGCACGCCGCCCAGGGGCGTGATGACGCGGTGGGTGATATGATAGTCCGCGCCGTCCTGGATCGTCGCATCGCTCTGCGCGCGCACCGCCTCCCGGTCGTCGGGATGGATCATCTTCTGGCGATCTTCGTAGGTGAAGGGCGTCTCGACAGGCCAGCCCATCAGGGTCTTGTAGGCGTCGGAGGCCATAAGGGTCCGGGTTCGGACATCGACGCTCCAGGCTCCCAGCCCGCCGGCCCGCATGGCCAGATCCAGTTCCCGGTCGCGTTCGTAATCCACGCGCTCACGCGCATCCAGTTCGGCCTTCAGCGCGGCCTTGTCCGTCTGAAGTCCTGCGAGCCGCTCGCGTTCGATCGTGACATCGACCTGGCTGGCGAAGAAATAGGCCAGCACGCCGTTCCCGTCGAACACCGGCGCCATAAGGAGGCGATTCCAGAACGGCGCGCCGTCCTTGCGGTGATTGCGGATGTCGATCTCGATCGGCCGGACCGCATCGACGGCGGCGCGAATGCGGCTGACCGCTTCGGGATCGGTCTCCGGCCCCTGCAGGAAGCGGCAGTTGCGTCCGAGGATCTCCTCGCGGGCGTAGCCGGTCAGGCGGCAGAAGGCCTCGTTCGCAAACACGACCGGATTGTCGGGCCGGCGCGGATTGGTGATGACCATGGGCATGCGGGTCGCGCGGACCGCATTGACGAAGGGGTCGGAGCTGTCGTCGAGCCCCAGCACCTCCGCCTCGATCCGCTCGGCGTCCAGGCTGACCCGATCAGGGCCCCGATCAGGGCGATGCACGCCGTCGGATCCTGATCCAGTCAATCGCATACCTTTCCTGCCTCCCGACCTTGGGGGGCGGCGTAATCAACACGCGAGCCGCTTTCCGGTTCATCGCCGAGGGGGACGCTTCGCAGAGCCCCCGTCAGCGACACGAAAGGCCGTCGCGCCCCCGCTATAAAGGCGCGCTGCCGGTGACGAAACCCGCAGATGGGGATTGGATCCGATGGCCGTGCGGACAGGCGGCGCAACTGAGCGAATTCGTACATAACCAGGGCCGCCTCCTGATCATAAGCCACCGGAACCTCTAAAGAATTTCCATCCAGGAAAGGAACTGGAACCTTCTCGGCACATTGATGTGTTCGGCCCGGCTGAACGGGTCGGAGCAAACATCATGAAGATCGCGCAGGTCACCCCGCTTTACGAGGCCGTTCCTCCGAAGCTCTACGGCGGAACCGAGCGCGTCGTGGCGCATCTGACCGACGCGCTGATGGACCTGGGCCACGACGTCACCCTGTTCGCCAGCGCCGACGCCCAGACCAAGGCGCGACTGGTGCCGGTGCGCGACCAGGCCATCCGCCTGGACCCGGCGTCCCTGAAATCCGACCTCGCCGCCCACCTGTCCATGCTGGGCGAAGTGCTGGACCGGGTGGACGAGTTCGACGTCATCCACTTCCACACCGACATGATCCATTTTCCGCTGTTCCGGCCCTATGCAGACAAGACCGTGACCACCCTGCACGGGCGTCTGGACATGAAGGATCTGCCCGGCGTCTATGCGCGGTGGAACGAGTTCGGCCTGATTTCGATATCGGACGACCAGCGCAAACCGCTCCAGTTCGCCAACTGGACGGCCACAGTCCACCACGGCATGCCGGGCGAGCAGTATCTGTTCTCGCCGAAGTCCGAGGGCTATCTGGCCTTCCTGGGCCGCATCTCGCCCGAGAAGCGGCCGGATCGCGCCATCGAGATCGCGACCCGACTGGGCAAACGCCTGAAGATGGCCGCCAAGGTGGACGCCGCCGACAAACGGTATTGGGAAGAGACCATCCGCCCGCTGATCGAGGGCAATCCCCTGATCGAATTCATCGGCGAGATCGGCGACCATCAGAAGTCCGCCTTCCTGGGCGGGGCCGACGCTTTGCTGTTCCCCATCGACTGGCCCGAACCCTTCGGCCTGGTGATGATCGAGGCCATGGCCTGCGGTACGCCTGTCGTCGCCTTCCGCTGCGGCTCGACGCCCGAGATCATCGAGGACGGGGCGACCGGCTTCCTGGTGGACACCCTGGAACAGGCCGTCGCCGCCGCCGGCCGGGCGCATCTGCTGGACCGCGAAACCGTGCGGGCGCGGTTCGACCTGCGCTTCTCGGCCACGGCCATGGCGCGCCGCTATCTGGACGTCTACGGCGACCTCCTGGCGCGCCGTCCCTTCGCCGAGGCCGCCTCCAACGACGCGATGAAGCCGCTGCGGCCGCTTGGAGAGGATCGCAGCTTCGCCGCCCTCGCCTGAAAGCGCTCCACTGATTTCCGAGGAAACAGGGCGGCGGAGGTGAACCCTCCGCCGTCTGCGCCATTTGATCCTGCAAGCGGCTCCTCAAGGCCGCATTCGGGTGGGATAGGTTCGGAACAAGCCTCACGACCGACGGGGAAGAGACTGTATGGACGACGCCTACACCACCCAGCTGACGGCGGGCGATTCCGTCGAGGCTTCCGGTCTCGAACAGTTGATGGCGCTCAAGGAAGGCGACACCTTCCTGGTCGCCGACGGGTGGGGCGACATGAGGGGCGGCGCCGACGGCCTGTTCGCAGGAGACACCCGCGTCCTGTCGCGCTGGACCATGACGGTGGGGCTGCTGAAGCCGTCGCGACTGTCGTCCGGCGTCAGTCAGGACAATGTCTTCTTCTCCTGCCACACCACCAACCGTCCCCTGCCCCCGATGGGCGGGCGTTCGGCGCCGGCCGGGGTGCTGCACATCGAACGGCGCCGCTTCCTGTGGGGGCGGCGAATGTTCGAACGCATCCGGATGGTCAATCACGGGATCGAAGACATCCTGCTGCCGCTGGCCTTCGACTTCGGCGCGGATTTCCACGACATCTTCCAGGTGCGCGGCACGCACCGGGCCAAACGCGGGACCGTCCACACGCCGACCACCGACGGCCGTCGCGTCACCTTCCGCTATGTCGGCCTGGACAAGGTCGAACGCTCCAGCTGCCTGGCCTTTTCCGAGCCGCCGGCCCGCCTGACCCACCAGCGCGCCGAGTTCATGTTCAGTCTGCCCAAGGGCCGGTCCATGGACCTGTTCATCGAATGCGGCGTCGATTCCTGCGAGACCCCGGACGCGCGGCGCTGGCGCGAGAACGCCGTCCAGGCCCGTCTGGGCATGCGCGCCAAACGTCGGCGCGGCGCCTCGGTGCGGGGGCCGCGCAGCCCGCGGTTCAATGACTGGCTGGACCAGTCGCGCGCGGACATGGCCCTGTTGACCACCGACCTGCCGACCGGCCCCTATCCCTATGCGGGCACGCCCTGGTTCTCGACCCCGTTCGGTCGCGACGGCATCATCGCCGCCTGGCAGATGCTGTGGCTGGACCCGTCCCTGGCCAAGGGCGTCCTGACCTATCTGGCCTCGCGCCAGGCGACCGAGACCTCGCTGTTCCAGGACAGCCAGCCCGGCAAGATCATGCACGAGACGCGCGGCGGCGAGATGAGCGCCCTGCACGAGGTGCCGTTCGGCCTCTATTACGGCGGCGTCGATACGACCTGCCTGTTCATCGCCCTGGCCGGCGCCTACGCCAGCCGCACTGGCGACCTGAATCTGATCCGCGCGCTGTGGCCGAACCTGATCGCCGCCGCCGACTGGATGCGCGACTCTGGCGACAGCAATGACGACGGGCTGATCGACTATCAGCGCGGGGCCGAGACCGGCCTGTCGAACCAGGGCTGGAAGGATTCCGAGGACGCCATCTTCCACGCCGACGGCCGTTTCCCCAAGGGCCCCATCGCCCTGCTGGAGGTCCAGGGTTACGCCTTCGCCGCCTGGCGCGCGCTGGGCGATCTGGGCGAACGGCTGGGCGACGATCGCGCGCCCGGATGGCGTGACCGGGCCGAACAGGTCCGCGCCCTGGTCGAGGACAAGTACTGGATGGAGGACGAGGGCTTCTACGCCGTCGCCCTGGACGGCGACGGGGAACAGTGCCGCGCCATCGCCTCGAACGCCGGCCATCTGTTGTTCACCGGCCTGCCGTCGGTCGAGCGGGCGCGACGGGTGACGAAACGCCTGTTGTCGGCCGAGTTCCGCACCGGCTGGGGCATCCGCACCCTGGAGCTGGGCCAGGCCCGGTTCAATCCGATGAGCTATCACAACGGTTCGGTCTGGCCGCACGACACCGCCATGGCCGCCGCCGGCATGGCCAATTACGGAGAGCGCGAGGCGGTCGCCCAGATCCTGGCCGAAATCTACGCCGCCGCCGCCCATTTCCATCTGCGCCTGCCGGAACTGTTCTGCGGCTTCCCGCGCGAGCCGGGCGAACCGCCCATCGCCTATCCGGTCGCCTGCCTGCCCCAGGCCTGGGCGGCGGGGTCGGTCTTCCTGATGCTGCAGGCCTCGCTGGGCCTGTCCATCGACGCCTGGACCGGAACCATAGACATTGCGGACCCCTTCCTGCCCACCGGGCTTGAGCGGTTGAAGATCACCGGGTTGAAGGTCGGCGACGCCCTGGTCGATCTTTCGATCCGGCATGTCGACGGCCGCGCCGTGGTCATCCCCAACCACCGCCAGGGCAGGCTCGCCGTCCGGACCCTGCGTTGACCGTCCGATGATCCTCGCCGCCCTCATCAATCCCGGTCTCGAGCGCCGCTACCTCCGGGACCTCGGACGGGCGTTCGCCGGGGCCCTCGTGTTCAGCATTCCCCTGCTGATGACGATGGAGATGTGGGAGGCGGGGACAGCGATGGACCGGTGGCGACTGCTGCTGTTCGTCGGCGCCGGTCTGCCGCTGCTTTACGGCCTGGCCCACTACGCCGGATTTTCAGACCGGCGGGGGCTGCGCAACGACCTGCTGGACACGGCCGTCGCCCTGGCGGTCGGGTTCATCACCGCCTCGGTGCTTTTGATCCTGTTCGGCGTGGCGGACTGGAAGGCATCGCCGCGCGAAGCCCTGGGCATGGTCACGCTCCAGGCCCTGCCGGGCGCCATGGGCGCCCTCCTGGCTCGCAAGCAACTCAGCGGCGACGGAAAGGGCGATACGAAGGAGGCGCAGGCCTCCTATGTCGGCGAACTGTTCCTGATGGCGGCAGGGGCCCTGTTCTTCGCCCTCAATGTCGCGCCGACCGAAGAGATGATCCTGATCGCCTACAAGACCACCACCGTCCATGCGCTGGGCCTGATCGCCCTGTCCGTCCTGCTGCTGCACCTGATCGTCTTCAAGGCCGGTTTCGCGGGACAGGAAGAAGCGGATCGCCCCGTCGAGGCCTTCCTGTATTTCACCCTGCCCGGCTACGCCGTCGCCCTGGGGGTCAGTCTGTTTGTCCTGTTCGTCTTTGGCCGAACGGACGGACATGCGCTCGGCGGGGTTCTGCACATCATGATCGTCCTGGGCTTTCCAGCCTCCATCGGCGCGGCTGCGGCCCGCCTGTTGGTCTGAGCCATGAACGCGAATTCGACCCACCCGAAGCGACCCGTGTTGCAGTGGAGCATGGCCGCCCTGGGCGGAGCCGTGACGGTTGCGGCCATCAGCGTCATGGTCTGGGAGGGTTTGCAGCCCAGCGCGCCGCCCATGCTCAGAGCTCGCATCGTCGAGATCGAGGCCACGGCGGCGGGCCATGTCGCCATGGTCCAGGTGACGAACGACGGAGACGAGACCGCCGCAGCCGTGAAAATCGAGGCGGTGCTGGGCGATCAGACCGCCACGGCGACGTTGGACTATGTGCCCGGCCACGGCGAGGCCAAGGCCTATTTTCGTTTCGACGCGAACCCCCGCACGGCCATCGTCAGGGTCCAGGGCTGGTCCGCCCCCTAGCAAGATCGCGTCCGGGCCGCCCTGGCCGGGAAACTGTAGCGACCGTGCGGCGTTAGGCCCAACGAAACGATGCAGGGAGACGACCATGGCCGCACGCCCCACCTGGCAGGGACATCTGAAACTGTCGCTGGTGACCTGCCCGGTCGCCCTCTACACCGCCACCTCGTCCAGCGCCCATGTCAGTTTCCACCTGATCAATCCGGACACCAACAACCGCATCCGCATGGTCGCCACCGACCCGGACACCGGCCCCATCGAACGCTCGGACCTGGTCAAGGGCTATGAGGTGTCCAAGGACGAATATGTCCTGTTCGACGACGCCGACTTCGACAAGGTCAAGCTGGAGACGACCCGAACCATCTGCATCGACAGCTTCGTGGACGAGGACGAGATCGATCGTCTGTACTGGGACGATCCCTTCTATGTGGTCCCCGAGAAGGGCGTCGGGGCCGAGGCCTTCGCCGTCATCCGCGACGCCATGAAGGCCGCGGGCAAGATCGCCATCGGAACCCTGGTTCTGCGGGGTCGTGAGCGCCAGCTGGCGCTGGAGGTGCGGGGCAAGGGGCTGGTGGCCTATTCGCTGCGGGCGCATGACGAGGTGCGCGACGCCGACGACTATTTCGACGACATCCCGGCGGTGAAGCCCGACAAGGACATGGTCGATATCGCCAGCCGGATCATCGCCCAGAAACAGACCGACTTCGATCCGACCACCTTCAAGGACCGCTATGACGACGCCCTGCGCGAGATGATCCAGGCCAAGCAGAAGGGCGGCAAGGACGTGATCGAGGCGCCCGAACCCGACGACACCAATGTGATCGACCTGATGGAGGCCCTGCGCAACAGCCTGAAGGGCGCTGCGAGCGGGACCAAGCCGGCGGCGAAAAAGACTGGCAAGGCGCCGGCGAAGAAGAAGCCGGCCTCGCGCAAGAAGGCCGCCTGACGGGGCCGCCTACAGCCCCATCGCCTTCAGCACCGGGCGCAGGCTGACCTCGCCGGCGCGGAAATCCTTCCACGGGTCGGGCTTCTTCAGCAGGGCGGGCGCGTCGTGCAGGGTGAAGGCCTTGGGGTCCAGCCCCGCCCGGACCTGGCCCCAGGACAGGGGAAAGGCGATCCCCGCGCCGGGCCGGGCGCGCACGGACCAGGGGGCCACCGCCGTGGCCATGCGGCCGTTGCGCAGATAGTCGATGAAGATCTTCCCGCCCCGCGCCTTCTTGGCCAGGGTGGTGGTGAACCGGTCGGGCTCGGCGCGGCGCACCTCTTCCGCGATCACCTTGGCGAAGGCCTTGCACTGGTCCCATTCGATGCGGCTGCGGCCGTCGGAACGGATCGGCACGACGACATGCAGCCCCTTGCCCCCCGTCGTCTTGACGAAGGCATGCAGGCCCCGTTTTTCCAGCTGGGCCTCGACGGTCTTGGCCGCAGCGATGACGGCCGCGAAATCCAGACCCTCGTCGGGATCGAGGTCGAAGGTGACCTGCTCCGGCGTCTCAGGATCGCCCGGTCGACAGCCCCAGGGGTGCAGTTCCAGTCCCCCCGACTGGGCCACGGCGACCAGGCCGCCGACATCGGTCACGGCCACATAGGGATGGCGCGCCTTCACATCGATCAGCTTGAGGCGCGGATTGGACCCCGCCATCGCGTGGCGCTGAAAGAAGGTCTCGCCGCCGATGCCGTCCGGAGCGCGGATGATCGAGACGGGGCGGTCGGCGATATGGGGCAATATCCGCTCGGCCGCCGCCTCGTAATAGCGCGCCAGATCCGCCTTGGTGATGGCGGGGCGACCATCCAGCGCCGGCCACAGGATCTTGTCGGGATGGGACAGGGTGACGCCGGCGACGACCACCTTGCCCGACGCGCTGCCTGAGCCGGTCTTCTTGCGACCGGCCGGATTGGCGGGCGCAGGCGGTTGCGGATCGTCCGTGACGTCACGCGCCGACTTGTCCTCGCGCAGCCCCTTGAAGGCCGCGTGGCGCAACGAACCGCCCTCCGTCATCCCGCCGTGTTCCAGCTCGGCGACCAGGATCGGCCGGACCCAGTGAATCTCCTTGCCGCCGCGCGGCGCCCCCTTGCCGATGAAGGGAGAGACGTCGGCCGCCGCATCCTTCAGGGCCGGCAGCAGGGTCTTCAGCAAGGGGGCGGCGTAGCCCGTGCCGACCCGGCCGAGGTAGCGCAGCCCGTCGTCCTCGGCCACGCCGACCAACAGCGAGCGGAACCGCGTCCCGCCTTCGGACGACCAACCGCCGATCACCACCTCGTCGCGGCCCCGGCATTTGGACTTGACCCAGGTCGTGGACCGACCCGCCTGATAGGGGGCGTCCAGCTTCTTGGAGATCACGCCTTCCAGGTCCATGCGGCAGGCGCTGTCCAGCACCGCCTGCCCGGTCGAGGCGAAGTGATCGACATAGCGCAGCCGTTTGCGCGCCTTGGCCGGAACGCGGTCGATGTGAGCCTGAAGCCGCGCCTTGCGGTGCGACAGGGGCAGGTCCCGCAGATCGTCCTCACCCTCGCGCAGCAGGTCGAAGGCGAAATAGACCAGGCCGGCGGTCTTGCCGTCCGATATGGCCGCCTGAAGGGCGGAGAAGTCGGGGGTGTGATCCTCGCTCAGGGCGCACAGTTCACCGTCCACCACCCCGTCGGGCCAGGTCGCCGCATCCGCCGCCAGTTCCGGGAAACGGTCGGTCCAGTCGTGGCCGCGGCGGGTGTAGAGCCGCGCCTCCCCGCCCCCGGTCGCCACCTGGATGCGGTAGCCGTCGAACTTGATCTCATGCACCCAGCCGGCGCCGCCCGGCGGATGGTCGGCGACCTTGCACAGCTGGATCGGCACGAAGGCCGGCGGTTTCGACAGCGTCGCCTCGCTCGCCCTGGCCTTGGGTTTGGCCGGTCCCTTGCGCGCGACCGGACGAGAGGCGGTCCATTCCTTCTTCCCCTCGGATATCTCCGCCAGGCTGCGGCCCGTGGCGATGGAGGCGTCGATCTCCATATTGGCGTCGCCCTCGCCCGGCACGGCCGCCTCGTCCTTCTCCTTGATCAACAGCCAGTTGTTGCGTTTGGACGGCTTGCCGCGATCCGACTTCAGCCGCACCAAGGCCCAGCCGCCCCTCAGACGTTCGCCGTGCAGGGTCATCTTCAGCGAGCCGCGCTTCAGCGCCGCCTCGACATCCGGCTCCTGCGGCTCCCATTCGCCGCGATCCCACAGCTGGACCGTGCCCGCGCCATAGTTGCCGGACGGAATGGTCCCCTCGAAGCTTCCATAGTCGAGCGGGTGATCCTCGACCTCGACCGCCAGGCGCTTGACGGCCGGATCGCGCGACGGGGCCTTTGTCACGGCCCACGACTTCAGCACTCCATCATGCTCGATGCGGAAGTCGTAGTGCAGCCGTGTCGCGGCGTGCCGCTGGATCAGATAGGTCAGCCGGCCCTTGCGCGCCGCCGTGGCGGCGCCCGCGGGTTCCGGCGTGCGGGTGAAGTCCCGCTTGGCCTTATAGGCATCCAGTCCGTTCGCCATGCCGCCCTCGTTCGACACCCGATCAGCGGCGCGGCGCGATCCGCCAGACTGTATTGGACAGGTCGTCCGCGACCAGCAGGATGCGCCGCTGGGCGTCGAAAGTCACGCCGACCGGACGCCCGCGCGCCTCGCCGTCCTTGATGAAGCCGGTGACGAAATCGACCGGCGGACCGGCGGGACGACCGCCTGAGAAGGGCACCCAAGCGACCTTGTAGCCCGACAGGTCCTGACGGTTCCAACTGCCGTGTTCGCCGATGAAGGCGCCCTGGCTGAAGCCGCCGCCGAAGCCGCCGGCCGTCGCGAAGCTGAGCCCCAGGGCGGCGACGTGCGAGCCCAGCGCATAGTCCGGGGCGATGGCGCTCTGGACCAGATCCGGGTTTTGCGGACGGACGCGCGGATCGATGTTCTGGCCCCAGTAGCTGTAGGGCCATCCGTAGAAGGCCCCTTCGCGGACCGAGGTCAGATAGTCGGGCACCAGTTGCGGACCCAGTTCGTCGCGTTCGTTGACGACGGCCCACAGGGCGCTGGTGGTCGGTTCGATGGCCAGGGCGGTCGGATTGCGAATGCCGGTGGCGAAGGTGCGGTGCGCGCCGGTCTGGCGGTCGATGGCCCAGACGACGGCGCGGTCCTGTTCCACGGCCAGGCCGCGCTCGCCGATATTGCTGTTCGAGCCGATGCCGACATACAGGGTCTGGCCGTCCGCGCTGGCGGTCAGCGACTTGGTCCAGTGGTGGTTGATCGCCGACGGCAGCTTGGTCACTTCCTGGCGTGACGCGGTGATCCGCGTCTGGCCCGGCTGATAGTCGAACCGCACCAGGGCGCCCTGTTCGGCGACATAGAGGGCGCCGTCCACAAAGGCCATGCCGTAGGGCGCGTCCAGATTATCGATGAAGGTGGTGCGCACCTCGGGCTGACCGTCGCCGTTGGCGTCGCGCAACAGGGTGATGCGGTTGCCGCCTTTAACAGACGTCTTGCCCTTGGCCTTGATGACGCCGGCGATGATGTCCTTGGGCCGGAGCTTGGGGGCGTGGCCGCCCGAGCCCTCGGCGATCAGGATGTCGCCGTTGGGCAGGACCAGGATCTGACGCGGGATCTGCAGATCGGTGGCCATCGGGGTGACGACGAAGCCGTCCGGCACGGTGGGCGTTTCGCCGTCCCAGCCGATCGGCGTGGCGATCTTCATCGGCGGCACCAGGGTCTGGTTCAGGCCGGGAAGGTCGGGATTGGCGCCGGTCTGGTTCAGGTTGGGGTCGCTGCGGCTGCACCCGGCCAGGGCCAGGACGACGGCGGTCGTGCAAAGGAGCTTGTTGATCATCACGCGATCTCCCGCACGGTCGAGTTGGAATAGGCCAGCCAGCCGGCGATCAGGATCAGGACGGTCGACAGGATCGACAGGGTCAGGCCGAAGGCGCCGACGGAGCTCCAGGCGTCCTGGCTGTGCTTGAAGGCGTTGATCAGGCCCAAGACCCAGGCCAGGGCCAGGGCGGCCAGATGGATCACGGCGGCCCGTCGCGCCGGGGTGCGCCAGGCCAGGGCCAGGTCGATGAGAGCCCACAGGCCGGCCAGGCCGCCGAACACCAGGGCCCCGACGATCAGCCAGGCCGAGAAGTTCGACCACTGCATCTGGGCCGTCTTCAGATAGGCGATGTCGCTGATCAGGGCGGAACTGAACAGGGCGATGGGAAAGGCCATCAGAATTCCGCGGAACGGATTCAACCTCTCACGGAAGGCGGCGACAGCGGGCATGTGAGGGTTTCCTGCGGCGTCGCCACGATACGGCGACGTCGAACCCAACACGCGGCCCGGTCTTTGGTTCATCCGATCAGGTGCGACCGGGGAGCAGAAGAACAGGCCGCCGGCGAGAACGCCGGCTGCCTGTCATCGTCTTAGAAGCGCTTGGTCAGTTGAACGCCGTAGGTGCGGGGTTCGTTGACGAAGGCGGTCAGGTTGTTGAAGTCGATGGCGCCGATGACATTCTCTTCGTCGGTGATGTTGCGAACATAGGCGGCCGCTTCCAGCCCCTTGTTCAGATCACGCCAGCCGGCGCGCAGGCCGCCTTCGAAGTTGGTGTCCACCTTGAACTCGACCGATTCATACAGGAACAGGTTGAAGTCCTTCTGCATGGCCCAGTCGGTCGAGGCGAAGAACTCGGTGTCGTCGCCCAGAGGCAGGACATAGTTCAGCGTCAGGTTGGCGGTGTATTCCGGCGCCTGCGGGAAGGGGTTGCCGTCGACATTGGCGCGACGGGTCGTGCCCACGGTGACGATGGGGTCGGTGACGGTGCAGTTCGAGCCGCAGATGGCGACCAGCAGGTTGCTGTCCTTGATCTCGGTGTGGTTCCAGGCGGCGCCGGCCGACAGGCTGAAGCCCGCGCCCAGATCGATGTCGCCGTCCAGCTCCAGACCGTAGCCTTCACCCTTGTCGGCGTTGATCAGGCGGTTGGAGTTGTCCGCGCCGCCGATGGCGGTGAACTGCATGTCGCTGACTTCGTAATAGTAGGCCGTGGCGTTGAAGCGGGCGCGACCTTCCCACAGGCGGGCCTTCAGGCCCGTCTCATAGGACATGACCGTCTCGGACTCGGCCGTGGTCAGGACCGGCAGGTTGCGGCCCTGGATCGACGGGCCGCGATAACCCTTGGCCACGCGAGCGAACAGGTTGAGGCTGTCATTGACGTCGTACAGGGCGCTGACGTCCCAGCTGACCTGCTCGTCGCCGACCGAAACGGCGCCGGTGCCGCCCGCGCCCGCGCCGGTGACGATCCGGCCCTGATAATCGCGGCTGTCGTCGGTGTAGCGCAGGCCGCCCGTCACCTTCAGGGCCTCGGTCAGCTGATAGTGCGCCTGACCGAACACCGACCAGGAGTCGGACTTCTGGGTGATGTCGGTGACCTTGGTCGGTTGAAGACCGCCGACGCCGTTGAAGGTGCCCGAGACCAGGTTGATGCGCTCATCCCAGTAGAAGGCGCCGACCTGCCAGCCGAGGCGGCCGTCGCCGTTCGAGGAGAGGCGCAGTTCATAGGTGTTCTGGCGCAGGTCGCTGGACAGGGTGCCGGTCTCGGAATTGAACGGCGTCTTGTAGGAGGCCGTCGCCGCGGCGCTGGCCACGCCGCCGTCGATGTCGCCGTCGCCCTGGGACGAACCCTGATAGGCACCGACGATGCCGGTCAGGGTGGCGGGACCGAAGTCATAGGCGACCTGCAGCGACTCGGAAGTGGTCTTCTGCTTCTGGAAGTTGTTGCGGCCGCCGTCGTAATAGACGGTGTCGCGGTCGAAGTTGCCGTTCAGTTCGTTCGAGCCCTTGGTCAGGGCGTTGGCGCGGTTCATCGTGCCCGTGCCGTCATAGTCGCGGGCCTGCAGGGTCAGCAGGGTCGACAGGCGGTCGGTGGGCTGCCAGGCGACGTGGACGCGGGCGGCGACGTCGTCGAACCCGCCCAGGTCGTCACCGTTCGCATCGGCGAAGGACGGGTTGTAGGCGTTGTTGACCCAGTCGTCGCGGTGGTTCCACAGGAAGGCGCCGCGCACCTGCAGGGTCTCGGAGGCCGGCAGGGTGACGGCCGCCTCGGTGCGGGTCGAACCCAGGTTGCCGTAGGTCAGCGAACCGAAGCCGGTGAATTCGTCCGACGGCTTGACGGTGTCGATCTTGATCACGCCGGCCGGGGTGTTGCGACCGAACAGGGTGCCCTGGGGGCCGCGCAGCACTTCCAGCTGCTGCACGTCGAACAGGGGGAAGCCCTTCAGATAGACGCTTTCCAGCACCACGTCGTCCAGCACCACCGAGACCGGCTGCGAGGCGGTGAAGTCGAAGTCCACGTTGCCCAGGCCGCGGATATAGAAGCGCGGAGCGTAACGGCCGTTCGAGCTTTCGACCTGAAGGCTGGGCACGCGGCCCGACAGCGACAGGATGTCGGCGCCGCCGGCCGAAATGTCCTGCAGCGTCTGGGGCGTCAGGGCCGTGACGGCGAAGGGCACGTCGCGGATGTTCTCGCTGCGGCGCTGGGCGGTGACGATGATGTCGTCGACGCCGGTCGCTTCAGCGGCGGCGTCAGCGGTTTGGGCGAAGGCGGCGCCTGCGGTCAGCAGGGCGAGACCGCTGACGGTGGCGGCGAGGAGGGCTTGGCGAAGCATGCGCGTGTATCCTTGGCGACATGGGGAGGAAGCTGTCGCGCGAGCCCCTAAGGCCTCCGAAGGCGCGGCGCCAGTCGAGACCTGCGCCTGAATCTTGAACCTTTGACGACGCGGACACAGGAGCGTGACAATCGTGTCCCGAACGACGCATCCGACCGAACGCGCCATTGTGCAGCTTGGCTGTGGGTGCGAAAATGAAGGCGTGCGTGACTCGGTTCCGCAACCGTATCGACACCGTTAGTATCCCCCCATGTCCTTCGTCACGCCCTCCCGCCGCCGGCTGCTTCACCTCGCTGGAGCGGCGGCCCTGACGTCCAGCCTAGCGCCCCGTCTGTCGGCCGCGACACGAAGCCCCGTCGTCGGTCGGGTGCTGGCCATAGCGGACATGCACTCCGCCTATGAACGGACCGCCCGACTTCTGGCCGCGTTCGAGGCCGAGGTCCGGTCCCAGCCGGTTCCGCATGTGATCGCCATCGACGGCGACATCTTCGAACACGGCAACGTCGTGTCCGTGCGGTCGGGCGGCGCCGTCGACTGGGCCTTTCTGGCCGAGGCGGTCCGGATCGCGCCGACCGTGGTCAATCTGGGCAATCATGACAACGACCTGACGCCGGACCTGGCCGAGGTCGTCGGCCGGTTGCGCGGCCTGGGCGTGATCGTGGTCAGCAACATCGTCGATGCGCGGACCGGCGCCGGCTATGCCCCCCCGACGGCGACGGCGCCGTTCGGGAGCCGCACGCTGCGGATCGTCGGCCTGGCGACCAATGCGCTGAACACCTATCCCAAGGCGTCGCGCGACCAGTTGTCCATTCCAGCGCCGGCCGAATGGGCGAACGCCCGTCTGGCCGATCTGACGCGCGGCGCCGATCCGGTGCTGGTGTTGAGCCACGCCGGGGTCGTCGCCGACCGCAACATCCTGCCCCTGCTGCCGGACGGATCCCTGATGATCGGCGGCCATGACCATCTGCTGTTCCAGCATCGCCAGGGACGCAGCGCCTACGCCCACACCGGCTCCTGGACCAACGCCTATACGGCGGCGGAGTTCCATGCCGACGGATCGGTCAGCGTCGTGTCCCATCCCATCGCCGCCGACGCCCCATCGTCGTCCCGGCTGCAGGCGCTGATCGACGCGACCCTGGCGGAGACCCTGACGGACGAGGACCGGGCCGTTCTGGGACAAGGGGTCGAGGCCCTGTCGCTGGGCGACACCGGCCGCCGCATCGCCGCCGGTTTCGCCCAGGCGGCCGACGCCGACGCCGGTTTCATCGGCCACACCACCCTGGGCACGGGCGCGCCGGCGGGGCCGATCACCCGATACATGTTCGATTCCATCGTCCGGTTCGACGGCCGGCTGATGACGGCCGAGGTGTCGCGCGCCCAGTTGGCCGGCTTCATGGCCCGCGCCAACCAGGACCGCCCCATCCCGCTGGAGCAGCGCACCGGCGACTTCCTGTACGGGGCGGTCGCCGCCGGTTCACAGGGAGCCACGGCGCGTATCGTCACGACCGACTGGTGCGCGACCAATCAGGCGGAATATTTCGGGACGACGTCGCTGGCGTTCACGCAGGTGGCGGACCTGAAGGTCAAGCCGGTCGCCCTGTCCGCCCTCATCGAAACCCCGTCGACTCCAGGCTAGAGTCTGACCAGCGACAGACCAATCCTAGAGCGGCCGATGGCGCCGGGGCTCAGGACTGCGAAAGCCGGATCAGGGCGAAGGTCGCCGCCAGGGCGACGACCGCGCTGGTGACCATGCTGACGATGACGCTGGCGGCGGCCGGATGCGCCTCGACAGTATCGACAATCTTGTCACGGCCCATTTCGGCCGCCGCTTCGGCTTCCTCGCGCAGACGGGCGGCCGCCCGGGCGATGGCGTGCGTCGATCGGGTCACGGCCTCGGTCGCGTCCGCGCCGGTCTTCAAGGCTGCGTCCTTGAGGTGATCGCTGGCTTCGTCGGCGAGGGCCTGAAGGTCCTCGCTCAGGGTCTTGAAGGCGGACTTCGGCATGGGGAGGCTCCTTGGGTGTATGCGCCACTAAAGCCTGTTCTGCGGACGACGTCGGTGATCTGGATCAAGGTGGACGGCGTCGAGCCGGCCTAGTATGCAAATGCAGCCAAGAGATCGGACCCGCTGGGTCGGACCGGCGCCAGGCCCCCTTTGGAGAGGGCCTTCATGTCGACGACCCCGCTCGCCACATCTTCGGACATCGCGCTGAACCTGGCGCTTTCGCTCATCTCCGCGTCGGTCGCGCCGGTGTTGTTGCTGGACGGCGACCTGTCCGTCGTGGCCGCCAGCCAGAGCTTC
This sequence comes from Brevundimonas sp. EAKA, assembly GCF_000698025.1. NCBI lineage: Bacteria > Pseudomonadati > Pseudomonadota > Alphaproteobacteria > Caulobacterales > Caulobacteraceae > Brevundimonas > Brevundimonas sp. EAKA. The sequence goes on from NZ_JMQR01000011.1 coordinate 32,192, forward strand.
CTCGAAACCTTCGACATCGGAACCGACCGGGTCGCCGGCGTGAAGATGGCCGATCTGGGCGGCGGCGAGTGGAACACGCCCTCGCTCTGGGCCCTGCTCAAGGCCACAGCCTATGGGCAGGCCGCGATCCCGGCCTACGAGATGGATCTGGCGTCGCCTTCAGGATCCCGACGTCTGGTCCTGAACGCCCAGCGCCTGGTTTACGGAGACGGACAGGGCGTTCGATTGCTTCTGTCCATCCAGGACGTCACGGAACAGCGCGACCGTGCGCAGCAGAAGGACGACCTGATCCGGGACAAGGCGGTCCTGATCGAGGAAATGCGCCACCGGATCGCCAACAGCCTGCAGATCATCGCCAGCATACTGCTTCAGGGGGTGCGCAAGCTCAGTTCCGACGAGAGCCGGGACTATCTGCGCGACGCCCATCAGCGGATCATGTCTGTCGCCGCCGTCCAGCGTCAGCTCTCGGGCGCCGAACTGGGCGACGTCGATCTGCGGGATTATCTGACCGATCTGTGCCGCAGCATCGGCGACTCGATGATCCGCGACCATGACCGGCTGACGCTGTCGGCCACGATCGACGACACCCTCGTTTCATCCGGCAAGGCCGTCAGCCTGGGGCTGATCGTCACCGAACTCCTGATCAATGCGATCAAACACGCCTTCCCCAGGCAGCGGCCAGGGCGGATCACCCTGGATTATCGCGCGCAGGGCGAGGGCTGGACCCTGACGGTCCGCGACGACGGCGTCGGCCTGCCGCCGGACCCTTCGATCGCCAAGCCCGGCCTGGGCGCCGGCATCATCCGGGCCCTGGCTCAACAACTCGGCGCGGTCATCGTCATCACGGACGCCGAACCCGGCGTGCGGGTATCGATCGTCTGCGCGCCTCCCCCCCTTCACACGTCCTGAAAGGACATCTCATGGTCAACAAGATCCTATCCCCAGACCGACAGGGCCTGGCGGAAGAACGGCTGGCGGCGCCGGACGTCCATCATGAACCGCACGGTTTCTCCGACAGGTTCGCCCTGGGCTTCACCAAGCTGCTGCGCTTCTCCGCCGACACCTTCTTCGCCAAACGCTACGGCCACCGCGCCATCGTGCTGGAGACGGTCGCGGCCGTGCCCGGCATGGTCGGGGCGACGATCCAGCACCTGACCTGCCTGCGCCGGATGAAGGACGACGACGGCTGGATCCGCACCCTGATGGAAGAGGCCGAAAACGAGCGCATGCACCTGATGACCTTCATCGAGGTGGCCAAGCCGACCTATTTCGAGCGACTGGTGATCCAGATCGCCCAGGCCGTCTTCTATGTGGGCTTCTTCCTGCTCTATCTCGTGTCGGCCCGCACCGCCCACCGGGTCGTCGGCTATTTCGAGGAAGAGGCCGTGATCAGCTACACCCTCTATCTCAAGGAGATCGACGAGGGCCGCTCGCCCAATGTCCCGGCCCCTGAGATCGCCAAACACTATTGGAAGATGGCGCCTGACGCGACGCTGCGCGACGTCGTGCTTGTCGTCCGAGCCGATGAGGCCCACCATCGCGACGTCAACCACGGCTTCGCCAGCTCGCTGAACGGCGAAGTCATCGATCATGGCCTCGCCGCCCCCTACCCCGCCCACGCGACCGAGATCCGCGCCTGAAGAAAGGGGTGATGGAGGGGGCGCGACGACCCGCCCCCTCGGTCGCCCGGCTGTAAAGGGCGTCAGGTTGATGTCAGGTTCGATGGCCAGTCTGACGCCGCCGCGCGCCTGCGCCCGGCCCGTGCCACCCCCTTCCCGGAGCGCCCATGAAGAAGATCCTGCTCCCTTCATGGCTCCCGGCGACCTTGCAGGCGCCGGCCACCTGCGTTGAGCGCTGGCGTCGGCGGAAAAATCCGGTCATGTCGATGACTGTCGGCAGGATGCGGATCGCCGGTGGAACGGATGTCGATCATGCGTCTCCTTCTCGTTGAAGACACAGCGCGGCTGGGCGACCTGCTGAGGGAAGGTCTGTCCCGCGACGGCTTCGTGGTGGACTGGCGCCGGGACATCGCAGGCGCGACGGACGCGGTCGCCAGCGCCGCCTATGATCTCATCCTGCTCGACCTGGGCCTGCCGGACGGCGACGGCCTGGACTGGGTGCGGGCGCTTCGGCGGGCCGCCGACCTGACGCCGATCCTGGTCCTGACCGCGCGCGGCGGGCTGGAGGATCGGGTCACCGGCCTGGACGCCGGGGCGGACGACTATCTGGTCAAGCCTTTCGACGCAGCGGAGCTGTCGGCGCGGTGCCGGGCGATCCTGCGTCGGCCGGGCCGTCGCATGGCGCCGGTTCTTCAAGTGGGCGGGCTGCGGTTCGATGTCGCCGCTCGCCAGGCGGCGCATGGCGACGTCCCCATCGACCTGTCGCGCCGCGAGGGCGATCTGCTGGAGACCCTGATGCGTCGGGCGGGTTCGGTCGTCACACGGGGCTCCCTGGAAGAGTCGCTGTATGCTTTCAACGAACCGGTCACGCCCAACGCCGTCGAGATGGCCGTCTCGCGGTTGCGGCGCAAGCTGGACGACGCCGGCTGCACCGGGGTGCTGCATACGGTCCGGGGCCTGGGCTATCTGATGCGGGACGCCGTCGCTTGAGCCGGCCGCCGTCCATTTTTCAGCGATTGACGCTCGGCTTCGCCCTGATGAGCCTGATCGGGGGCTGCGTCCTGTTGCTGTTCGTCGGGTTGGAATACGGCCTGTCTTCCCGCGCCCGGCGCGACGAAATCCGGTTCGTCGGCATTGCAAACGAGGTGGCTGATCACGTCGTGACGCCCCTGCTGGTGCTGATCGTCCCCATGGGCCTGGCGACCCTGTGGGTGATCCGTTCGTCTCTGCGTCCCCTCGCCTTGGCGGGAGAACGCATCGAGGCCGCCCAGGCGGCGGACAAGGGGTTTCGGGTCGAGGCTCACGACTTTCCGGCCGAAGCCACCGGGTTCGCGGACGCGGTCAACGGCCTGCTGGCGCGGCTCGACGAGGCGGCGACGCGCCAGGAGGCCTTCGCCGCCGACGTCGCCCATGAACTGAGGACGCCGCTGGCGGTTCTGGCCCTGGAACTCGACAGACTGGATTCCCCGGACGGGCAGAGACTGAAGCGGGATGTTTCGGCCCTGTCTCGCCTGGTCGATCAGCTGCTGATCCTGGCGCAACTGGATGCCCAGGCGGCCGCGCCGGCGGCGGCGGCGGCGGTCGATCTGAGCGAGATCGCGACGGAAGTCGTCTCGCAATACGCCGCGCTCGCCATCGACGAAGACAAGGCCCTGGCCTTGGAGATCAATGACGCCGCAGTCGTCGAGGGCCGTCGCGAGGCAGTCGCCGCCGCGCTGCGGAATCTGGTCGAGAACGGGTTGCGGGTCACCCCGCCCGGGGGCGTGGTCACGGTGACGGCGGGTCCCGGCGCACGGCTTGCGGTGATCGACGGCGGGTCCGGGCTCGCGCCGGAACGGCTCGCCGCGCTGAGCCAGAGATATCGCCGGGGCGATCACGCCAGCCCCAGCGGCGCGGGACTGGGACTGGCCATTGTCGCACGCATAATGGCGGCCCATGGTGGCCGTATCGCGACGCGGCCGAACCAGGCTGAGCTGATCCTCGCCTTTCCTTCTGCAGACAGGAACCGACCATGAGCAGACTTGAACGCCACGCCGAACGCCATCTGGTCGCGCGCATCGGCTGGCTGCGCGCCGCCGTGCTGGGCGCCAATGACGGCCTGGTCTCGACCGCCAGCCTGATCGTCGGCGTGGCCGCCGCACAGACCGGCAAGACCGGAATCCTGGTCGCCGGCGTCGCCGGCCTGGTCGCCGGCGCCATGTCCATGGCGGCCGGCGAATATGTCTCCGTCAGCTCCCAGTCCGACACCGAGAACGCCGATCTGGCGCGTGAAACAGCCGAACTGGCGGCGGACCCGGAGGCCGAAACCCGCGAACTGGCCGGCATCTATCGCAGCCGGGGCGTCGATGAGGCGGTGTCGCTGGAGGTCGCCCGGCAGCTGATGGCTCACGACGCCCTGGGCGCCCACGCCAGGGACGAGCTGGGCATTTCGGAACAAACCACCGCCCGTCCGATCCAGGCGGCCCTGACCTCGGCGGCCACCTTCTCGCTCGGCGCCATTCTGCCGCTCGCGGTCGTGCTGGTCTCGCCCCGTTCTCTGCTGGTCGCCCTGGTGTCCGGCTCCGCCCTGATCGGCCTGGCGCTGCTGGGGGGGCTCGGCGCCCAGGCCGGGGGCGCGGGCGTCGGCAAGGCGGTCATGCGCGTCACCTTCTGGGGCGCCCTGGCCATGGCGGTGACCGCAGGGATCGGCCACCTGTTCGGAACTGTGGTCTGAAAAACAGGAGGGCGCGGGCGGGACGTCCTCAGTCCTCGTCCGCTTCCCCCGCCCCGTCGCCCTCGCCCCTTTCACGCTTCTGATCGGCCTCTCCCGTTTCACCCGCTTCAACGCGCGCGCCCGGCGTAAAGGCGCCCGGGTCCATCCGGGTGGCGGCATAGGCGGACCCCGCGACGACCAGAACCGCCAGGGGCACAGCCACGCGGGCGGGCGGCGCGGCGTCCTGGGCGTCGGGGAAATGGACAGTCGTCTTTCGGCCGGTGACCATCGCGCGGATCAGATTGTCACGCGACAGGATCGACATTACGACCACCGCCACGACGTGCAGGGCGATCATCGCCAGCAAGACGTAGCCGATGACCTCATGCGTATCCTCGCCGCCCGTCGCCCCGGTGAAGACGGTCGCGGCCGTCAGGGCCAGCAACCCCAGGACCGCGATCCCGCCCAGCGGATTATGGCCCATGGACGCATGGACCCGGCCTGCAAACAGACCCTTGACGTGCCCCGCCATCCTGGACGGCCGGATCAGGTTCGAGAACCGCGCATGTTCGCCGCCGACAGCTCCCCAGACCAGTCTGAAAGCGATCAGGACAGCTGCCACCCATCCTGCCGGAACATGCCAGGCGGACAGCGCGCTGTCCTCTTCCGAGGACAGGAAGGCCAAGGCGACCGAGGCGACCAGCGTCCAATGGAACAGGCGCACGCCCGGATCCCAGACTTTTACGGTTCTTATCGAAGGCGTGGGGTGGGCTGACATGGCGGATCTCCGTTCGGACGGAAATCTGCAGGTCGAAACTGACGACGCCCTGACACCCGGCCCCCGTTTTCGCCGTCGTCACTGCACGCAGTGGCGCGCCCCCACGACCGGGTTGCAACGAACCGCCGCCGCCAAGATCAGCCTGGGCGTGTTCATTGTGAAGCATTCATAAAGTTTCGGCGCGTCGTGCGGCCGACCGCGTCTCTCAGCTTGGGGGCATATCTCAGCTCCGGTTCAGGGACTGCGGTCGATGAAAAATCTTTCATTCAAAACAAGACTTCTCGCGTCATCGATGGCGCTATTCTCCATGGTCGCAGCGGCGCAGGCCGCCGCTCAGGACCGGACAGCCGCCACGAGCGAAACCGCCGAGGTCGGCGAAATCGTCGTCGTCGGCACGCGCAACGACGCCATGCGCACCCAGATGCGCAGCGACAACGCCGTCAGCGTGATGTCGGCCGAAGACCTGGAACATACGGCGGTTCACAACGTCGCCGAGGCCCTGGCCCTGCTGCCGGGCGTCAGCGTCCAGAACACCGGAAACTCCTTCTTCGGCGGCGTCGACGGCGCCTCGCGCGGCGAAGGCATGTTCGTCGGCGTCCGGGGCATGAACTCCGAATTCACCCTGGCCCTGATCAACGGCGTCAACGCCGCCCAGGGCATGCCCTATTCGCGTCAGGTGCAGCTGTCGCTGCTGCCGCCGTCGGGCCTGAAGACCATCGTGGTCAACAAGAATTCCACCGCTGACATGGACGGCGACGCCATCGGCGGCACGATCAACTTCGTCACGCCCTCGGCCTTCAGCATGGCCGACGACTACGCGTCCTTGTCCGTTTCCGGCCGGGTCGAAAGCCGCGCCCGCGACTATGACGAAGACGGTCTGGGCGGCGGCGTCAGCGGCGAGATCGCCCGCCGCTTCGGCCAGAACGACCAGTTCAGCCTGTATGTCAGCGCCTTCTACGACAAGCGCAACTTCGCCAACTCCATGATCGCGGGCCTGATGGCGGCCCAGAACGACGGCGGCTGGGCCTATCTGCATTCGACGACGGACTCGGCCGCAGGCGTCAATCCGGACGGCATGGGCCAGGAGGCTAACCTGGCGCTGACCGGCATGAACGTCGGCGTCTCGACCGGTTACACCGAGCGTTTCGGCGGCAATTTCTCGCTGGACTGGCGCGCGGACGACAGCCTGGACGTCTATCTGCGCGGCTCCTACGCCTTTGCGGAAACCCAGCAGAACTCGACGTTGAACCAGTTCATCCAGAACCGCGCCCGCGTCTTCAACACCGCGACGGGTCTGTATGATCTGAACCTGACCAACTCTTCGGTGCGGGTCTGGTACACGACCAATCCCGAAGACGCGGACCTGAGCACCCTGACCTTCGGGGCCGTGAAGCGCTACGGCGCCTGGACCCTGTCGCCGTCGCTCTTCTACTCCTACGGCGGCAACGACCGCCCGGACCATATCGAAGCCTCGATGCGCAACAACCAGTCGGACAAGTACAACACCGGCTCGCTGCTGCCCTACAGCGGCCTGTTCGCCGGCTATGACGCCGACGGCTATCCGATGCCGCTGCTGACCGCGGCGCAGCAGAACCTGGTCAACAACGCCGGGTCCGCCCTTCTGGCTCGCCGCGCCGGACAGCGCACCGAGCAGTTCTCGAACCAGCAGAAGGTCGGCGCCCGTTTCGACGCCCAGTACGATTTCGGCGGCGCCCTGTCCTACGTCAAGACCGGGGTGAAGTACGTCGAGAGCCACCGCCGCGTCAGCAGCCACGACTGGACCAACGATCATTTCGCCAACCTGCTGGGCCGCGCCGGCGTGACCTGGGATGAACTGGGCCTGGTCGAGGGCTATTTCGACTCGGCCTATCCGGGCCTCTACAATATCCGCGCGCCGAAGGTGAACCACGACCGTCTGGTCGAACTGTTCAACCAGTATTTCGACGCCGAGGCCGCAGCGGCCGACCTTTGCTACCTGAACTGCAACACGCTGAAGGGCGACGAGAACGTCGCCGCCGCCTATGTGACCGGCAAATGGAATCTGGGCGCGGTCGAAGTTCTTCCGGGCCTGCGCTACGAGCATACCCAGATCGAGAACACCTACTGGAACAACGACGAAGCGGCGCAGCGGTTCGAATCCAACTCGACCGAATATAACGAATGGCTGCCCAGCCTGTTCGTCAACTATCGACCGACCGATCAAACCGTGTACCGGGCCTCGATCACGCGCGCCTATATGCGCCCGGCCCTGGTTCAACTGGGCGGGTCGGAGACGACCGAGCGCGGCGACAACTCGATCACCGTCACGCGCGGCAACCCCGACCTGAAGACGCTGAAGTCCTGGAACTTCGACACCTCCGCCGAGTGGAGCAACGACTTCGGCGGCTACGCCATGGTGGGCGGCTACTACAAGCAGCTGTCGGACTACATGTACGACAACGGCTCGACGACCGTGAACGGCGGCGAGAACGGCGGCGGGACCGAGTACAACGGCGAGATCTTTGATCGCGTGACCATCGTCTCGCCGACCAACGGCGGCGACGGCTACGTCAAGGGCGTCGAGATCCAGCTGTACCAGGCCTTCGACATGTTGCCCGGCTGGCTTTCGGGCCTCGGCGCCGGGGTCAACTACACCCGTCAGTGGACCGAGGTGGACATCGGCGGCGGCGAGAAGCACCGGATGCAGAACGCGCCGGACGAACTGGCCAACGTCAAGCTGAACTACGCCTGGCGCAACCTGACGCTCGACCTGAACTGGAACTACTCGGGCGAGACGGTCACGGCCTACAATCGCGTCGCCGGCCTGGACTACTGGACCCGGCCGATCCGCCGGACCGACCTGCACGCCGGCTATGCCTTCGACAACGGGGTGATGCTGGACCTGTCGGTGTCCAACCTGTTCGAAGACTACAGCTACTGGGCTCACGTCGGGCGGAACAGCCTGGCGCTTTCGGACGTGGTCAACTCCGGCCGCACCACCCTGCTGACGCTGAAGTACGACTTCTGACGTCGGCTCGGGGGCCCGGCGCGTTTTCCCCAGCGCGCCGGGCCTTCTTTCCTTGAGATTTTCATGATCCGCCCGCTCGCCGCCGCCCTGCTCATCGTCCTGATCGGGGCCGAAAGCGCCGCCGCCCAGACGCCGCGCACCCTCGCGGCCCTGGACGAATTGCGGGCGGCGGCGGGCGGACTGAGCGATGCGCATCTGCGCGAAGAGACTTTGGCGGGGCTGCAGTCCCGGCCCTGCGTCCGCCACCGGGCGGGTCTGACGGCGGCCGACGAAGACGTGATCTTGGCTGCGCTTCGGGCGGACGGATTGATGCCCGCGTCCGCCGATGGGGTGCAGGCTGAGGTTCAGCGCCTGACGGTCTTTCCGCCGCTGGCGGACGGCGCGGCCTGTCCCGCCCTGCCCCAGCCTTTGGAATCGGCGCCGGGCGGAAACGCCGGCTCTCATCACGACTGGCCCGGCGGACTAGTCGATCACGAAGTCTTCAACCTGCGCCTGGGCCTGGCCCTGGCCGATCTGTATGAGGCCGAGGACGGCCTGCCGGTGGATCGCGACGCGGTGATCGCCGCCGTCCTGTGGCACGACTGGGCCAAGGCCCTGGTCCTGGTGTGGAACGATGACGGAAGCCTGCCGCCGGAACGGCCGATCGCCGGGGCGGGCGCCCATCATGTGCTGGGCCTGGCCGAGGCGATGGCGCGCGGCCTGCCCGAAGCGGAGATTCTGGCCCAGGCCTGCGCCCATGCCGCACCGATCGGCGATGACCAACGGACGGTGCAGAACTGGCTGCGAGCGGCGGCGATCATTTCGCGCACCGCCTGGACCGTCCCTGCCGTCCCGACCCGCGAATGCCTGATCAGCAACGCCGCCGACGACAACTGGGTTCATGCCGAGGCGGCGGTCCATGCCGCCGACGCCGCCCTGGCGCGGCTGGCGCCCCGCTTCGGCTATCCGGCCGCCGACGGTCCCGCTTACCGGACGCGCCTGCGCAATCCGATGCTGGAAACCCTGGGCGCGGACCGGATCAAGGCCCTGTCGGATGTCGAGGGCGACGCCGGGGTCGAGCGCGCCCTGCGGGCCGCCGGCTTCTAGAACACGCTGCGCAGACTGACGACGACGCGCCGACCGGAATCCACCACGTCCGACAGGGCGGCGCCGTCACGTCCGACATGGGCCCAATAGCTGTACGCCCCGGTGAGGTTGGTGACGATCACGTCCAGCCGCGTCCGCTCGTCGAACCGCCACCGGGCGCGCGCATCCAGCCGCGCCACGGACCGGACCCACAGATTGTCCCAGTCGCCCTCTGCCTTCAGGACGTCATAGGCCGACAGATAGGCGCCGGTGTAGTTCAAGCTCAGATAGGCGGCGGCGCGCCCCTGGGCGTAGGCCAGTTCCGCATTGCCCAACCATTCGGGGGCGTTCAGCATCGGCTGGGACCGCCCCAGAATCTGCCCCAGATCGACACGGGACCACTGCCTGCTGAGATTGAGGTCCAGGCTGGCCTGACCGCCCAGGTCGAACGGGTCGCCGAGCGGCTGAAACCACTCCATTTCCAGGCCGCGTGTGTCGCCGCGCCCGCCGTTACGGGGCATGACCACTCGGACGGCGGCCTCATCAGGAACCACGCCGACGTCCAGGCTGGAGCCGCTTTCGTACAGATAGTGATCGATCTGTTTGGCGTAGGCGGACAGGCTGAGCGCCCCGCCGCCCGGCAGCCAGGTCTGATGCGACAGGTCCAGGTTCCAGGCGTCGGCGCTCTTCAGGTCCGGATTTCCCCGCGTCACGGTCGTCACCCCGTCCAGGGTCTCGGTCCTGACGCCGCCGCCCAATTGCATGAAGGCGGGGCGGCTGTACGACCGCCAGGCGGCCGCCCATCGAGACAGATGACGGATCAACTCGGCGCCTTCCATCTGCGGCATGCGCAGATCGGTGATGACGCAGGCCGTCCTTTCTTCGGGCAGGGCGTCCAGGAAGGCGGTGGCGCTGGGGAAGCCGCGGGCGCGAATGCCCTCGCCCCGCAGGAGCATCAACAGCGAATCCCGCAAGGCCTGATCGTCGTCGATCACGAAGACGGAGTGTTGAGTCATGCGGCTTCGAGCTCCAAGACGGGAGAAAGACAGAAGGAGAAGGCCGCGCCGCCCAGCGGACTGCGGCCGACGGTCAGGACGGAGTCATGGCTCTCGATGATTGAGCGGGTGACGGACAGGCCCAGGCCCATTCCGCTCGCCTTGGTCGTGGTCATCGGCTGGAAGATCCGGTCCATCTGGTCCTCCGGAATTCCAGGACCATCGTCTTCTACGATGATCTCGTAACCTTGGTTTCCAAGACTGCGGCCGGTGATGCGCACCAGGCCGAGTTCGCGCCCCGCGACGGCGTCGACGGCGTTGCGGACCAGATTGTTGATCGCTTGCTGGAACTGGATGCGATCCGCCAGCACATGATCGCCAACGTCGCGCACATCGACGCGAATCACCACCCCTGTGTCCATGCGGATCAGGTCGAAGAGGGGGCGCAGGTCTTCGATCATCGAGGAGACGCGCTGGTCCGTGAGTTCGCGGGCGCCGGTCGAGACGAATTCGCGCATGCGGCGAATGATGTCGCCGGCCCGAATGAGCTGGGTCTTGGCCAGATCCAGGGCGCGGCCGGCGCTGTCGCCCAGCGGCCCCGCCCGGGCGATGTCGGTCTGGCCTGCATGCAGATAGACCGTGGCGGCCGTCAGGGGCTGGTTCAGTTCGTGCGCCAGAGTCGCCGCCATTTCGCCCATGGAGTTCAGCCGCCAGCTCTTGCTGAGCTGGTTCATCAGGTCGCGCATGCGCTCATTGGCGGCCGTGGTTTGCCGCTGGTCGCCGAGGGACAGCACCATCCGCTCGGGATCCACGCTCGGGGAAAGAAGGCTGGCGTGGATCGTCATGGGGACGATCTCTCCGTCCGGCCGCCGCGCCAACCAGGATCCGGTCGCCGGAAGGGACAGCGGGGCGCCCTCGATCACGGCGGCGAGCGCGGTCGTGTCAAAATCGGTGGCGAAGGTGCTGAAGGGGCGGGAGAGGGCCTCTTCAGGCGTGACGCCGAGCAGATCGGCGGCGGCCGGGGTGATTCGCAGAATGCGGCCCTCGCCGTTCAAGGTCACGACCGGAACGGAGGCCAGTATGCTGTCCAACAGGGCGCTGCGGCTGGCCAGACGGTGACAGACCTCCGCCATCACAAGGGCCACGGCGACGAACAGGGCGGCGTGGACGACGGCGTTCGCAATCCCCTGTCGAGGCAGGATCAGCATGTCGGCGATGACGGACAGGACGATCGCCGTGAAGGTCGCCGGGCGCTGGGCCACCAGGGCGGTCGCCATCACCGCCGCCAGCATGGGCAGATAGTGGACGTGGCCGACAGTCTGGATAGTCAGGCGGAAAGCCGATCCAACCAATACGCACCCGGCGGCAAGCAAAAAGCCGCCCCAATACGTCCGGGCAAATCGAACCATAAGCCGGGGCAGAGCAGGTCTAGTAGAAGCCGCCGGTCGTGCTTGCATCATGCGATATTTCGCATCTGCGAAACCATTGTCGTCACGTCCCTGCCGCTTTTTTGACCCAATCTCTATATCATTCCTGAAGTTAGGGAAAAGCACGCATAATTAATTTTTGCGATCAGGTTCGCCTGATGGGCGAAAATTCCCGTCGGCGCGGAGTGGGCCGCCACGCTTACGCATTCCTACCTAGGGTGCGGTTCAGAAATCATATTAATCATCATCTCATGGTTCCCGGGCAGAATGCAGATGCTCCGAGGTCGTTGATGTTCCCCGAAATCCTTCTCCAAAGCCCGTCGACGTCCAGGCGTTCGACCGATCCGCGCCAAGCGCAGGTCGGCGGATGTCCGGCGGTCGCGGCGGCTGCAGGCGGATCGGGATGCGACCTTGGGAGACTCCACTCGGACGGGTTCGCCGTCTCTGCGGATTCGATCTGATTTTTGCGATACCGAGGAGAGTACGCGTGAAGTTTACTGAAAACATGCCGGTTGGGCGCAAGCTGTTCAGCGCGTTTGCGCTGGTGCTGGTCGCCATCGCCGTCATGGGCGCCGTGGTCGTGACGAATCTTTTGGCCCTCCAGAGCGCGGGCGAGGCCCGCAGCACTGAAAACGCCATGACGCAGGCCACGGGCCAGGCGGAATTCTACCTCGCCAGGCAGGAGAACGCCTATCGGGGCTACCTGCTGTCGCAAGATCCCTACTACATTGAGCGACTTGACGCCCACCGCGCCAAATTCATCGCCGCCCTGGAAGAAGAGCGCGCTGGACTGTCTGCGGATCGCACGGCTCCGATAGACCGAGCGATCAAGGCCAACGCCGAATGGTACAAGAACGTCGTTCAGGTCGGACAGGTCCTGGTTCGCGAAGGCCGCCTGGAGGAAGCCGAGAACATGGTCGGGCGCGAAGGCGTCGCGGACACCTATATCGCGCCCGCGGAAGAGGCGGTCGATGAACTGAAGGCCGCAAACGACGCGGCGCTGGTGGTCACGCGCGACGCGCAGGAGAGGGCGACCAAACACGCCATGCTGGCGGTGATGATCGGTCTGGTCTCCGTTCTGCTGCTGTCCCTGGCCGTCGGTTTCGGCGTGACACGCGCCATCGTGCGGCCGACCCTGAGCATGATCGGCTATATGCAGAAGTTGATGGCGGGCGACACCTCGATCCAGATCGTCGGCGCCGACCGCAAGGACGAGTTCGGCAAGATGGGCCAGGCGATCGTCGCCTTCCGCGACGCCGCCGTCGAAAAGATACGCATCGAGGCCGAGGCCGCCTCGACCCGCTCGATGAGCGAGACCGAGCGTCTGGCCAATGAAGCCGAGAAGGCGCGCATCGCCGAAGAGGATCGTGTCGCCATGACGGCCCTGGCCGACGGCCTGGCCGCCATGTCGAACGGTGATCTGACCCACCGGTTCACCGCCGAGGTCGCCCCGCGCGCCGAACAGCTGAAGACCGACTTCAACACCGCCATCGCCCAGTTGCAGCAGGCCATGGGCGTGATCTTGGGCAATGTGGCGGGCATCCGCTCGGGCGCCGGCGAGATTTCGCAGGCCGCCGACGACCTGTCGCGCCGCACCGAACAGCAGGCGGCCTCTCTGGAGGAAACCGCCGCCGCCCTGGACGAGATCACGGCCACGGTGAACAAG
>NZ_JMQR01000012.1:0-44839 GCF_000698025.1 Brevundimonas sp. EAKA
ACTTCTGCCCCGCATTCTATCTGCCCATGAGTTCAGATCCCTAACCCCGCTCACTGTTTTTTTTTTTTTTAAACTTCCGGCCACCCCCAAAATCCACACCGTGTAGACCTTCGGCAGCGTCAGATGTTTAAAAGAGACGGGCCAGGGCCCCCGCGCCGCCGACCGCCAGCGCGCCGGACAGGGCCGCGCCGGCGCCGAGGGCCGGTCCGCCGGTGACGAGCGCCGAGGCGAGATTGGGAATGAACAGGGCGAGCATGGCCAGCAGGATGGAGGCCACCAGGATGCTCAGCGCCTCGTAGATGTCCGGGTTGGCCGAGGGCTGGAGCTGGTCGAAGATTGTTCGCGCGCCGGAGACGACGATGGCGAGCGCCAGCACCTTGAGGCCCGAGGAGACGACGTAGCCGAGCGGCCGCTCGGCCAGGAAGGCGGACTTGTTCCAGATGCCGAACGGCAGGAGGACGAAGCCCCCGAGGGTGACGATCTTGAACTCCAGCAGGGTGACGACGATCTGCAGGGCGAGCACGGCGAAGGCCAGCATGATGCCGATCATGGCCAGACCCAGGATCAGGGCGTCGGCCATGTTGCCGACCACGTCGAGCGGATTGTCGACCGGCGCAGGGGTCTCGCCGAGCGCCTTCACGATCTCCCAGCCCTGGGCGAGGATGGCGCCGGGATTGAGGAAATCGGCCCGGCTGAGCGAGCCCCCGCCGGCGGTCAGCCCCAGTTCGATGAAGCCGGCCCAGATCGTCTCCGACAGGGCCTGCCAGTCGTTGATCAGCCAGGCGAAGGCGCCGATCAGCAGCACCTTGCCGAAGCCGGACGCCAGCACCTCCCGGTTAGGCGACAGGGCCCACTGGATGCCGGTCAGGGCGACCACCAGGACGATCAGAAGGCCGAAGACGCCGTTGACCGAACCCTGGAGGGCGTCGAACCCGGCCGAGATGGTGTTGGAGAACACCACCATCAGCTCATTGGGGGTTTCCACTCCGACCGACATCGGACCACTCCTCAATCCCGCGCGTGCGACAGCGGATCGAAGGCGGGCGCCGACGGCGTCCCGGCCGACCGCGCCCAGCGCCGGCGGCGCGCCTCGTCGCCGGCCGCCCGGTCGGCCGCCTCCCGCGCCGTCGCCTCAGCCAGGAGCCGCGACTGGGCCAGCATGATGGTGCGCAGCGCCGCCAGGTCCTCGGCCAGCACCGCCAGCATCTGGTTGGTGGACTGGACCGCCGCCGTCTGGCCCTGGGCCGTTTCGCTGGCCGACAGGGCGCCGGTCAGCCGCTGGTCGCGCCCCTGGCCGAGACGCTCCAGTTCGGCCGCCGTCCGCGCTACATCCTCGGCCGTCCGGCGCGCGGCGACCGTGCGGGCCTCGCCCTGCTCCAGAAGCCGCGCCAGGTCCGCGCTCCCCAGGTCGTCCGGATAGAGGTCGCGGAACTGCTGCTCGAGGCCGCCGACGGAGGTGGCCAGGCCCCGCGCGGTCCGCGCCAGTTCGGCCATGTCGCGCAGGGACTGGCTGTTCCGCGTCAGATGGCTGTAGGGCGAGGCGGCCAGGGTCCGGGCCTCATTGGCCAGGCTTTCCAGCTGCCGCGCGGCCTGCAGGGCGTTCTCGATGTGATTGCGCGGATCGAACACCACCTGCTGGGCCGGAACCGGGGTGGCGGTCACGATCAGGCTCGCCGCCACGCCGGCGGCAAGAATCAGCAGGGGCTTATTCGGCCGCGAGCGGCGGGGCGAAGGCGTCGAGGACGGCGTCAACATGGTGCACTCCCTTGGCTGTGAGGAATCCCCGCGCGAACCCGGCCTCTCCCGAGGTCGCGAGGATGTCGTCGATGAGGGTCTGGTCTTCCGGCGCGCCGGCGCCGCACAGGGCCAGGGCCACGCCCGTCAGCCGCAGGTCGAAGAGCCGGCGGCCGCGGGGCTGGCGCCAGTAGTAGGCGCGCTTGGGCGTGGCGAAGGCGATCAGCTCCAGCTGGCGCCGGTTCAGGCCGAACCCCTGGTACAGATGGGCCGAGGACGGCTCGAGCGCCCGGGGGTTGGGCAGGAAGACCTGGGTCGGGCAGCTCTCGATCAGGCTGGCGGCGATCGGCGAGGCCGCCACGTCGTCCAGGCTCTGGGTGGCGAAGACGACCGCCACCCGCTTCTTGCGCAGGGTCTTCAGCCACTCCCGGATCTTGGCCGCGAAGGCGGTCTCGCCCAGGAACAGCCAGGCCTCGTCCAGCACGAGCAGGGTGGGACGCCCGTCGAACCCGCGCTCCAGATGATGGAACAGGGCCGACAGGACGGGCGCCACCGCCGACGGCGTGGCCATCAGGCCCTCCAGCTCGAAGGTGTCGAAGCGACTGGCGACGAGGGCGTCGCCTTCGCCGTCCAGCAGGGCGCCGTGCGGCCCCTTCAGGGTCAGGGGCTCGAGCGCCGCGGCGACGGCCTTGTCCTGCACCAGGGCGCAGAAGACCGTCAGGGTGCGCTGGGCCAGGGGCGTATCGGCCAGGGCCGTCAGCGCCGCCCAGATCTCCTCCCGGACCCGGGGCGCGGGCTCCAGTCCGGCGAGGCGGACCGTCTCGGCGATCCACTCCGAGGCCCAGGCCCGCTCGCTCTCCTCGTCGATCCGCGCCAGCGGCTGGAGCGAGAACCGGGCGCCGGGCTCCAGGGCGCGCCACCGGCCGCCGGCCGCCAGGGTCGCGGCGCGGGCGGACCGCCCCTTGTCGAAGAAGACGACCCGGGCGCCTGGATAGCGGAACCACTGCAGGGCGAGGAAGGACAGGAGCGCGCTCTTGCCCGAACCGGTCGGCCCCACGACCATGGCGTGGCCGACGTCCCCGACATGGAGCACCAGACGGAACGGGGTGGAGCCGGTGGTGCGCGCCGTCGCCAGGGGCGGGCCGCCGAGGTTCTCGTCCATGGACGGTCCGGCCCAGACCGCCGAGACCGGCAGCAGGTCGGCCAGGTTCAGGGTCGAGACGAGCGGGCGGCGGACATCGGCATAGGGCTCGCCGGGCAGGGAGCCGAGCCAGGCTTCGACCGCGTTGAGGTCCTCGATCCGCGCCAGCAGGCCCTGGGCGTTCAGGGCCGCCTCGATCGCGCGGGCCCGGGCCGCCGCCCCGTCTTCGGTGTCGTCGAGGACCGTGACCGTCAGGGTCAGATAGCCGAAGGCGCAGGCCTCGGCGCCGAGCGCCGCCGGGGCGCCGTCGCATTCCTCGGTCTTGGAGGCGGCGTCGGTGTCGAGCAGCGGCACCTCTTCCTTGGTGATCGCCTCCCGGAGCAGGACGCCGACGCCTTTCCGCTTGGCGAACCAGCGCTTGCGGAGCTTGACGATCTCGCGCTCGGCCTCGGGCTTGTCGAGGCCGATCCAGCGCGCGGTCCAGCGGTAGGGGAACGGCAGGGCGCCGAGGGCGTCGAGCAGACCCGGCCGGGTGACCGACGGCAGGCCGCGCACGGACACCACCTTGAGCCACCGTCCGCCCAGACGAGGCGCGATCCCGCCCGAAAGATCGGCGTCCGCCAGCCAAGCGTCGAGAAACATCGGCCGCTCGGGGACCGTCACCGGAAAGGCGCGCGGCGAGACGCAGTCGTGCAGCCAGGTCAGCAGGCCGGCGTCGTCCAGCGGCGCGATCTCGGGCAGGGCGTCGGACAGGAGATCGAGGGTGGTCGCCGCCTCCCGCTCGAAGGTCGCCAGGGCCTGGCGCCAGTCCGCGCCGCTCCGGGCCAGGCCGTCGAACAGCCAGCGCTCCATCCGGCGGGTCTCGTCGGCCGGCGGCAGCCAGGTCAGTGCCAAGCGGAAATCGGTCTCGAAGGCGGGCTCGCCGGCCTCGAAGCGGCTGCGGCGTTCCGCGTCCAGCAGCCAGGCCACGTCGAGATCGAACTCGCTCTCCGGATAGGGGGCGGCGGCGCGGCGGCGCGCCTCCATATGCAGGCACCAGCCGGTGCCGAGACGCCGCAGCGCATTGTTGAGGCGCGCCCGCACCGCCATGAGCTCGTCCTCGGTCGAGGACTCCAGGTCCGGTCCCCGGAACCGGAAGCCGGTCGTGAAGGCCCCGTCCTTGTTCAGGACCACGCCCGGCGCGACCAGGGCCGCCCAGGGCAGATGGTCGGCGAGGGCGGCGGGCCGGCGGCGATGTTCATCGAGAAAGCGCATCGCGGCCTCACGCGTCCAGATGGCCCGGCAGGGCGAGGTGCCGGCGCAGGACGTCGAAGAAACGCCGGTCGGCCCGGGCCGCCCACAGGCCGATGGCATGGGCGGCCGCCCACCAGAGCAGGCCGAGCCACCAGATCCGCAGGGCCAGGCCCAGCACCATGGCGATCGTGCCCATGGCGATGGCGTAGTCCCGCGGCATCCCGGCCATCAGCACGGGCTCGGCCAGGGCCTGGGCCACGGGAAGGTCCCAGCCTTCCGGCCGGGGATCGGAACCGGAGGCGGCCATCACCCGATCTCCGCCCCGCCAGCGAAGCCGAAGAAGTCGAGGAAGAAGGTCGAGGCGGCGAAAGCGATCGACAGGCCGAACATGATGCCCAGCCCGCGCCGCATCGAAGAGCCGTTCTCGCTCATGGCGATCCCGGCGCCGAAGATCACCACCGCCACCACGGCGGCGGCCTGGACCACCGGTCCGGTGATCGACTGCACCACCTGTTGCAGGGGGCCTTCCCACGGCATTCCCGAGCCGCCGGCCAGGGCCGGCCCGGCCATCATCACCCCGCCGAGCAGCAGGGCGCACTTCGTCATCGCGCCGAAAGGCCGGCGCCCCAGTATCCGTCGCATGTCTGACTTCCTTTGTTTCAGCGCATCTCAATACGCCGCGACACATTGCAAGCAAATATATCCACAGGCTGTCAACACCGTGGACCGATTATTTTACGCAACTTGCCGACGACTCTATTACAAGTCTTTTCAACTCAACAAACAACTTGTGACGACTTGCGAGTCACGACTACCGTCGACCCGCCTGACGACTTGCAACGACTTGCGGGCCGGGCCCGCGAGCAGGGCATTCGGACATCGGGCGCCATATTCAGGGGGTCAGGATCGGGCTCAGGCCAGGACGCTGATCGCATAGGCGTCGTCGCCGGAGGGCTCGACGCCGAGGACCGCCTCCACCCGCCGGCCGGTCGCCGTTCGGCGGATGTGGACAATCCGGTCGACCGCCTGGGCGATCGCGCGGCGCGGCGTCCGGGTCGAAACCTCGGCGATCAGGTCCTCGAGCCGGCGCAGGACGTCGTCCGCCGAATTGGCGTGGATCGTCGAAAGCCCGCCCGGATGACCCGTGTTCCAGCTCTTCAGCGTCTCCAGCGCGGCGGCCCCGTCGCGCATTTCCCCGACCACGATCCGGTCCGGCCGCATGCGCAGGGCGTCTCTGACGAGGTCCACGACCCCGATCGGGATCGGCTGACGCCGCGTGAGCACCGCCACCACGTCCCAGGCCGAGCACTGGAGTTCCGGCGTGTCCTCGACCAGGAAGACCCGGTCCCGGGCGAAGGCCGGTTCGGCGAGCACGGCGTTGGCCAGGGTCGTCTTGCCTGACCCCGTGCCGCCCGAGATCAGGATGTTGAGCCGGTCGGTCGCGGCCGCGCGCAGCACTCCGGCCTGGCCCTCCGTCATCGTCCCGTCGGCGACATAGTCCTCCAGCGTCCAGATCACGGCGGGTCGTTTGCGGATCGAAAAGGCGGGCGCCGCGGTCACCGGCGGCAGCAGGCCCTGGAACCGCTCTCCGGTTCCGGGCAGGACGCCCGACAGCCTCGGATCATCCCGCGTGACCGTCTCGCCGACATAGTCCGCGATCAGGCGCACGACCCGCTCCCGCGCCTCGGCCGACAGGGTCGCGCCGGTGTCGCGCCGGCCCTCGCCGCTGCGGTCCAGGATCAACCGCCCGTCGGGATTGGCGAGAATCTCCACCACCGCCGGCTCGACCAGGGCCGCGAGGACCGTCTCGCCGAGGGCGTGACGCAGGGCCTCCAGCTTGCGCTCGGCGATGATCGGGTGGGCCCCCATCAGTTGGCCGGGCCGAACGACCTGTCCTCGGGCGGCACGGGGCCGGGCCGCTCTGCGCGTCCGGCGACGATCCGCGCGGCCGTCGCGTCGAGCAGCCGCTCGATCCGGCGATCGACCGCCGCCTGCACGGTCGGATCCTGGTCGACCACCGCATCGGGCAGGCGCAGGAAGAAGGCCCGCGCGACCTCGATCAGCAGCTCCTGCACGATCTGCATGTCGCGGGCGGTGGATCGCATGTGGTCGCGCAGGGACCGCTCCAGCTGGAGCAGCCGGTCCTCGGGATCCGCCTGCGGGCTTTTCAGCAGGCCGCGGGAGATGGCGCGCCCCGCCGCCTGGCTGAGCGCCAGCCTGCCGCTCCGGGCCTCCCGGTTCAATCCGGCCACCACCTTGGGGTCGGTGAGATAGACCTGGACCCTGCAGGTCGTCGCCTCTTTCCTAGCCATCGCCCAGTCCTCGCAAATGATCGAGCGCCGCCTCCTGCGCGGCCATCTCCTGCGCCACCCGCCCGTAGATATCGGCCACCCGCGCCGCGACCTTTTTGTCGTCGATGGCCGCCGCCACCTCCTTGAACAGCGGCAGGGAGCCCTTCGGATCCTCGCCCAGCCCGCGCCGTCCCGCCCAGGGGTGAGGCGACCGGGGCGGCGTATCCAGACGGTCGGCCTGGTGGGGCGCGACATCGCGCGCCCGGCTCCGGAAAGGCTCGCGCCGGTCGTAGAGGAGCTTGCGCGTCCGCAGGGGGCGGGCGCCGGCCGCGAAGACCAGCTGGACATCGTCCGGCAAGGCCCGGATCTCTCCGGGCTCCAGCAGCGGCCGCTCGATCTGCGCGCGCGACACTGAACTGTGGCCGGCGCCCAAACCGGCCGGCGAACTGCGGCTCGTGCGGGTCTCCAGCACCGAGCCGGTCAGCTTCGAGACCTTCTCCTGGGTCAGGGGATCGAGGGCGGAGAAGGCGGTGTAGACCGCGCAGTTGTCGAGGATGGTGTTGTTGACCCCATAGGTCTCGACGATGTCGTTGAGCGACTGGGCGACGAACATGACCTTCACCCCGTAGCCGCTGAGCAGACGCAGCGACTTCTCGAAGAAGCTGACCCGTCCGAGCAGCGGGAACTCGTCCATCAGCATCAGGAGATTGTGGCGCTTGGGCCGCCCATCCCCCGCCTCGGTCTCGCGGACCGTAAGCGACTGGGCGGCCGCATAGAAGAACAGCCGCACCAGCGGACGCAGAGCCGCGGCGTCGGCCGGGGCGACCTGCACGTACAGCGACAGCGGCGCGTCAGCGCACATCAGATCGCCCATGGCGAAATCCGATCGTGACAGGGCGCGCTCGATGTCCTCCCCGGCCAGCCATTTGAGATAGGAGCGGGCCGTGCCCTGGACCGAGGTGCGGAAGCGGTCGTGCATCGCCGCATAACCCTTCACGGCGGTGGCGATGAAGGGATGGGTCTCGGGCTCGCCGCCGGCGCCCCGCCGATGCAGGGCGCGCGCCATGACCTCCGCCGCCTCGTCGAGATCCGCCAGCATGCCGCGCACCGTCAGGAGGGTCTTGTCTCCATCTTCGGCCGTGTAGAGGACGTGCAGGACCACGGCCTCGAGGATTTCCGAGGCCGCCTTGTCCCAGATCGCCTCGTCATCGCGCACCCCGCCGGGATCGGCGAGGATCGACACCAGCCGCTGGACCTGGGCGAGTTCTCCCGGTCCCGGGCGTATCTCGGCCAGCGGATTCCAGCAGGCCGTCGCCGGGTCGCGCGGATCGAAATAGAGCGCGTGGCTGAACCGCGACCGCCAGCCGGCGCTCAGCCGCCACAGCTCGCGCTTCGGATCATGGACGAGGACGCTGGCGTTCCACGACAGCAGGGTCGGCATGACATGACCACGCCCCTTGCCGGACCGCGTCCCGCCGGTGACCAGACTGGGCCGCAGGTCGGCCGTGGCGAGCACCCGCCGCCCGAGCAGGCCCAGGATGCAGCCGCCGTTCGCGGTCAGTCCGGCGAGACGGGCGTCGGCCGCTCCGCCCCAGCCGCGGACCCGCCGAAGGCCGGTCCCCTCCTCCACCAGGACGCAGAGACCCAGGCCCCCGAGCGCGCCGAGAAGGATCAGAGGCGAGCAGGAGGCGAACGACTGTTCCGCCTCGCCCGCGAACTGAAGCCGCCACCGGAAGATCGCCCAGGCGGGGTAGAGCGCCAGATCCCCGGAGACGCGCCAGGCGGGGCCGAGCGCCGGAGCCGCCTCATAGAGCCAGGCGAAGGCCTGCGTCGCCGCCTGGGATCCGGCCGCAAGGCCGAGGCCGAGGAAGATCAGCCGGGCCCGCACGGCTCACGCCCCGTCCGCGGGCCGGTGGCCGCGCCGTTCGACCTCGAGGACGAGGACGGCGGCGTTTGCCATGCGGCGACGATGATAGGCCTCGATGGCGGTCAGCAGCTGGGTCCGCGAGCCGACGGTCTCGATGCGCACGAGCGCCCGAGCCTCGTCCGCCGCGTCGGTGAAGACCCGGAACTCGGCGTCGCCGAGCAGACGCAACTGGGCGTCCACCCGCCCGAAGGTCTCGACCAGGGCCCGGTTGCCCGTCGCCCGCACAAGGCGGTCGAACAGGTCCCGAACCGCCCGGTCGCCCGCGACGTCCGCTTCGGCCGTCGTCGCGGCGCCGAGATCCGCCGTCAGCTCCAGACTGGTCCTCAGGGCGAGCAGCCGAACCCAGAAGCGGTCCCGCAACAGGGCGGCGTCGAGGCGCGGGGCGAGATATCCCGCGCGCGGCGCCCGTTCCAGAAGCCCCTCGCCGCAGAGCCAGGCCAGGGCCTCCCGCACCGGCGTCGTCGAGAGATTGAGGCGGCGCGCCTCCTCGATGATCACCACGGCGCCGCCGGGTTCATAGACGCCCCGCATCGCCCGATCCCGGATGCTTTCGAGCGCCAGACTGAAGGGATCGCGGGCTCTCGGCACGACGCACTCCGTACAGATAGACCTGCCGTTATCGGCGCCGCGACGCCTCTCGCCAATGGGTTGAGGCCGCGACGCGCGTGCGCCGCCAAAGAACGTCGGCCCGGCCGCAAGAAACTTGCGGACCAACCGCGAGAAGCTGTCCGTTTACGACGATTATGTCAGGAACCGCACACGCGGGCGTTGATCGCCCGGCCGTACCGACGCACCATGACTGATCGTCGATCAGCAACCCGAAAGTATTCAAGGGGGAGTCCGCGTTGGAGTACGGGGATGACGGCCACCTTCGATCGGCGGCGCTGAAGGGTGTCCGCAAACTGCGGGGCCTCTCGACCCAGGACCTGGCCGCCCGTCTCAACATGCCGCTGCGCACCTATGAGCATTTCGAGGCCGGCCATGGCCGCCTCAACCTCGACTACCTGCACCGGTTCAGCGAAGCCACCAACTCCGACTTCTACGGCCTGCTCCACGCCATCGCCATCGGCTCGCCGGCGTTCGCCGTGCGCACCGCCGACAACAAATTCATGACCACCTTCACCATCTTCCTGCAGGCCTACGACGGCAAGATGGGCGACCGCATCCGCGACCTCGACGCCCGTTCGCTGATCGCCGCCCTGGGCGAGATGTTCGACGCCCTGGCGGAGGTCGGCGGCCAGCGGGCCGAGGAGGCCGAGAGCTTCCTTGATGAAGGCCGCGAGGACTTGGCGGCCCGCCGGCCCAAGCCCGGGCGATGATCGCCGCGGGCGTCTCCGGCGCCGCCCGGATATACGCCGGATATAGCTTTGCAGCGGGATCATCCGGGCGCTGACTGATCGGGCCACATCCGTGGCGATCAACCAGGGAGACCACGATGACCACCACCAGAATCGCGCTCGTCCGTCTCGGCAGCGTCCGGGCCCTCACCCAACTCGAGCCCGAAGGCCCGTTCGCCGAACTGGGCGTCGACCGCAGCCGGACACCGATCTGACGCGGAAGGGGCGGCCGCCTCCTCATGGGGCGACCGCCCTGCGCGGTTCGATCCTCCGGTCTTCCTCCAACAGGAGCGACCCTGATGATGCAGAACCCAGTGACCCTGACCCGCCTCGGCAGCGCCCGGGACCTCACCCGGCACGAGCCGTTCGGCGACTTCGTCGAGATCGGCTTGATGCGCAGCAAGACGCCGATCTGAACCTTCCCCGGGCGGGAGGCCCCCCCCCCCCCGCCCGGGCCATATTCGCGAACAGGCCATGCCGCAGGACACGCCCGCTTTTCTGGCGCCCCACATTCATCTCGCCCGCTGCCACGACGATCTGGTCGTCCTGGACGTCCGGGCCGATGACTACGCCCTCCTCGTCGACGCGGGACCGCTGGTCCGCTTCGGCGCCCGGGCCGGCGAAATCCTCGCCGAAGAGGATATCTTGGGCGACCTGCGGACCCTGGGCCTTCTCGCCGACGGCGCTCCAGACGATCCCCGAGCGCCCCTCCCCGGCCTGATCGGCGAGATCGCCTCCGCCGCCGGCCCTTATCCGCTCCCCTGCCTCGCCCGGGCGGCGCTCCTGGCCCTTCCTGGCGCACTGCTGGGTCCAGGTCGGCGACCGGGTCGTCGGCGACACGCGCGAGCGTGTTTCGAGCTTCACGCCGATCATGGCGGTCTGATGGGCCGCTATCTGATCTGCAGCCGTGCCCCGGACTGCCCCGCCGATCACCCCCTGCCGGCCGGTCTGCGGTCCCGGGCCCTCGCCGACGGCATGACCGTGTCCGATCTGTCGGAGGCGACCTGGCTGGCGGTCGCCGGACCGGGCTGTCCGCAGGTTCTCGGGGTCGGGGCCTGGCGGCTGGTCGGGGATGTCTATAACCGCCACCGCCCCAACCTTGGGCTTATCCGGAATGAGGACCCGCAGGACTACGAACGCAAGCTGATCGCGCGGTTCTGGGGCCGCTACATCGGCCTGCGACTCGACGCAAAGGGGCGGCTCGCCGGCCTGCTGCGGGACCCGTCCGGCGCGCTCGACTGTCTCTGGTGGAGACAGGGACCGCTGACCCTGGTCGCCTCGGACGTGCCGGACTGGCTCGCGGCGGCGGCCGGCCGGGGCTGGCGCATCAACCCCGCCCGGGTCGAGGCCGCCTTGCACGACCCCTATTCGACCTCGGGCGGCCTGCTTCTCGACGGGCCCGCGGCCCTCATGCCCGGGGCCCTTCAGGACATGGCGGCCGAAGACCCCGTCACCCTGTGGCGGCCCGACTGGACCGCCCGCCGCGCCCCGCCGGTCACCGACCAGGCGGCCGCCCGGTCGCTGCGCGAGGCGGTCGACGAGACCCTCGCCGGGATCGTTCGCGGGAGCGGCGCGCTCGCGGTCGAGATCTCCGGCGGACTCGACTCCAGCATCGTCGCGGCCGCCGTGGCCGCTCGCGGCAAGGACCAGGTTCGTCTGTGGCTGAACGCCTGGGGGCCCGACGCCACGGCCGACGAACGCCCCTGGATCGATAGCCTCGCGGCCCATCTCGGCATCGCCGCGACCAGCGTCCCGCGCGCCGTCGGCCGCCTCACCGAGGACATGCTGGGTCAGCTCAGCACCGGTGTCCGCCCTGGTCTGGCCGCCCTCGACGTCCTGCATGACGCCGACTGGGCCCGACGGTTCGCCGAAGCCGGCATCGACGGCGTCGTCACCGGCAAGGGCGGGGACTCGATGTTCGTCCAGCCCGCCGATATCGGCGTCTTCGCCGATCTCTATCGCGACCGGGGCCGCCGCGCCCTGCTGTCCCGCGCCCTGCCGGATCTCGCCCGCTGGAACGAGCGATCGGTCTGGACGCTGGCGCATCAGGCCCTGCGCCGCCATTGGACGCCGCAGGCCGTCGACAGCCCCAATCCCCTGATCGGGCCGCGCCGCCATGCCGACATTCCGCGCCATCCCTGGCTCGAGGACATCGAGGACCTCGGACCGGCGAAACGGCGCCAGATCCTCGGCCTGGTCCAGGGCTGCGGCCTTCACGGACCGTCGCTCCAGACCCGTGTGGTCTCGGTTCTCCACCCTCTGCTGGCCCAGCCGGTGGTTGAGGCCTGCCTCGCCCTGCCCGCCGGTCAGCTGACCCTTGGCCGGCGCGATCGGGCCCTCGCCCGGCAGGCCTTCGGCGACCGGCTCCCGGAGGCGATCACCGCCCGCCGATCGAAGGGCGAGATGACCGCCTTCTACGGCCATCTGATCGCGGACGGGCTTGATGTTCTCCGCCCTTGGCTTCTGGACGGCCGGCTTGCGTCGATGGGTCTGGTCGATGTCGACCCGGCCGGCGCCGCCCTCACCCGCGAAGCGCTGGCCTGGCGGGGCGGCTATGTCGACATCATGACGACGGCGGCGATCGAGGGATGGGTTCGGGCATGGGAGCGGCGCCTGCCGGGGGTCTGAGCGCCTCCTCGCCGAGCGTCCGGTCCAGCCAGTCGAAGATCTCCCGGTAGACGTCGCGCACATTGGCCGGGCTGGCGTTGGAGTGGGTCTCGCCCCAGTAGGTGACAAGCCGGGCCCATTTGCCCTGCCGGTGCATCGCCGTCAGCATCCGTTCCGAACTGGTCATCGGCACATAGTCCCGATCGGCCGTGATCAGCAGGATCGGCGCCGTGATGCGGTCGGCCTGCATATAGGGGCTGGCGGCAGCGTAGCCCTCCACATCGGCCCACGGCGGTCCGCCCATCATCGCCTGCCCGCCCTCCACCGCCCCCGGGGACGCGTCGAGCGACGCCGCATACTCCGGCCAGATCCGGTCATGGGGACCGAACTCGCCCCACTTGCTTGCGGGATACAAGGGCCCCGCCCATGAAACGAAGCTGCGGAAGCGGGTCGGCCGGGTCGCGATCGCCAGCGCCGTATAGCCGCCGAAGCTGTGGCCAAGCACCGCCATCCGGTCTTCCGGCAGGCCTGGCGCTGCGGCCAGGGCCGCGTCCACCGCGAGGTCCGCGCCGCGTACGAAGTCGTCCATCATGTCCGACCGCGGGCCTTCGTCCTCGCTGGTCAGGGCCGCCCACAGGACGGCGTAGTTTTCGCTCGCCAGCACCTGGGCCCTGGGGGACAGAATGCCCAGCGCGGTCGCGTCCAGGTGGCGGCCGCTGTCGACGCTTCCCGGATAGACCATGACGATCAGGCCCCTGACCTCGTCGGGCCGGCGGCCCGGCGGCAGGTAGAGGTAGCTGGTCGTCTCCCGCCCGAGCCGGTCCAGATGCGGGATCGGCCGCGCCTGCGGAAGCTGAAGGCTCCCGAAGGTCTCGTTGACCCGGTCCAGGACCCGATCCGTGGCCGGCGCCGCGAGGGCCAGGGTCTCCACCCCGGCGTCGAGACACAGGGTGAGGACTGCGGTCTCTGCGGCCGAGCGACCCAGCAAGGCGCCATCGCAGATCTGCGTCGAGCGGACGCCCGAGCTTAAGCCGTCCCTCAGGATTTCCGTGCCGGCCGGCGTCCGCGCCGCGACCCAGGTGCGGCGTGGCGGCTCGTTCGCCCGTATGCGGCTCGGGGTCATCAGGGTGAAGGTTTCGCCGTCGGTCAGCGATCCATCCTCGGGCGTGAGCGCGCTCAGACCCCGCGCCCCGCCGAACGCCCAGAGGCGGCCGTCGGCGAAGGCCAACACCTCGTCCCCGCTCACCGCCGACAGGCGCGCGGGGGGCTTCGCGAGTCCGGTCGTCAGGGGACGCGGCGCGCCGGCCCCGACCCGCCACCAGTCGAACCTGTCGCCGCCGGGGCGTCGCGCCCGCAGCACCGCCTCCCCGCCCAGCCAGTCGGCCTGGGCGAAGCGGAGCTCGTCGACGCCCCGCCCCGCCTCGAACGGCTGAAGATCGCCCGTTTCGAACGCGCGGCGCCGGCCGTCCTGGCCGACCGCCCAGAGAGCGGCGTCGGCCCAGACCTGCCCGTCCTCGCGCGCCCAGACCAGGACGGCGTCACCGGCCGGCGACCAGCGCAGCAGATGCGGCGCCACGTCGAATGAACCCTCGGCCGCGACCGCCGCGCCGCTGGCCACCTCCACCAGGCTCAGCCGGCTTCGGGTCTGTATGGCGCTCTGCACGGCCGGCCCGGGATCCCTCGCCGCCCCTTCGGCCGAGGTCAGGACGGCGACCCTGCGGCGGTCCGGCGACACCGCGAAATCCCGGATCTCCCCTTCCGCCAGCACCTGTCGCTCGCCTGTCCGCAGGTCCAGCACGACGAGCTCGAGCGCCGGCGTCCGGGCGTCGAGAGTGACCAGACCGGCGCGGGTTTCGATCCGGGTGCGGGAGGGCTCGCGCCCCGCCGCCGTGCGCTCCCAGCGGCGATTCATCTCCGCCTGTCCCGTGCCGTCGAAGCGCAGGAGCCAGGGCAGGCTGTGGTCCGGCCGCGTGGTCAGCACCAGCCGGTCGCCGTCCAGCCAGGCGCTGCTGACGCCGTTGATCAGGTCGGGCGTCAGTCCGGTCCAGACGACCGCGCGGGTCGCGACCTCGACCACCCCCGCCTCCAGCCGGTCGTCGCGGAGCCGGAACACCAGCACCCGGCGGCTGTCCGGCGACCAGGATCCGAGCAGAAGCCCCTCGTCCGGATTGGGTGGCAGGAGCGGTTCCACCGCCCCTCCGGCTACCCGGGCGATTTTCAGCTCGCTGACGGCCCAGCCGGTCCGGTGGGACCGGTCGAAGCGCGGCGCGGTGTCATAGGGACGACGCCGTTCCCAGATCACCCAGGATCCGTCCGGCGACAGGGCTGCGGTCCCGAACGTCTCCATGGCGAGGATATCGTCGAGCGACACGGTGCGCTCCGGCGCGGACCCTCCGTCCTGAAGGTCCTGGCTGGCGACCGCCGGAGCGGCCGGGGTCAGACAGGCGAGCGCAAGCGCCGCCGCCAAGCGGGTTGAGAGATGCATGGGTCTCTCCTCACCAGCTACGGATCAGTTGCAGGCTGGCGACGCGGCCCATCAGGTCGCCCTGGCCCGGGTCGTATCCGAGGCCCGCCGACGAATTGTAGAAGGGCGGATCCTCGTCGGTCAGGTTCTGCACCGTGGCCAGCACCCGCCACCCCGCCAGGGCGCCGGCTTCCGGCGACCAGCTCACCTGCAGGTCGGCGGTGTCCCAGGCGTCGATCCGCGCCCCCGCCGAGTCCTCATAGGCGGCGACGTGGCTCCAGTGGAGCCCCGCGGTCAGATCCCGCCACGCCCACGTCCCGCCCGCTCGGGACCGCAGCCGCACCGGATAGCCGATCCGCCCCAGGACCGACTCGGTGGTCGCCGTCGGCGTCAGCCGAGTCTCATAGTCGAGAAGCCAGGAGGCGCTGCCGTCCAGGGTCAGGGTGTGAGCGCCGAAGGCGAAGGCGCGGCTCGCCTGCAGGTCCAGCCCCCGCACATGGACCTCGGAGGCGTTGACCCAGCGCGCGTCGAGAATGGCCCCGTAGGTCGTGGCCGGATACAGCGAGCCGTAGGCGTAGGCCGGGTCCTCGATATACGAGCGGATGAGAGCCAGGTCGGCTGCGTTGGCGGCCGGATTGATCACCTGCACGAACGGCGCGAGGGCCGGGTCGGTCAAGGCCCGCTCCAGACCCTCGTTGACCGGTTGCGAAATCCGTCCGGCGAACCGGGTGTCGAACAGATTGAGGGAGAGCCGCAGCCCCGCGTCCGACCGGTAGTCGAAGCCCGCCGTCCAGGTGTCCGCCGTCTCCGGCTCGAGGTCCGGATTGCCGCCGTACCGGTACAGGGCCAGCACCGACGTCCCGTCGGCCCGCTCCACGAAGGTCGGCGCGGCCTGGCTGGCGTCGTAGAGCTGGGTCAGACCCGGCGCCCGGAAGGAGGTGCCCCACGACGCCCGGACATTCAGCCCCTCCAGCGGCGACCAGACCAGGCCGATCTTGGGGTTGGAGGTGCGGCCGAAGTCATCATACTCCTCCACCCGTCCGGCCAGCGACAGCTCCAGGCGCCGCAACCCCGGCCGGGCGTTGTCCGGACCGACGAAGGGTATGCGCGCCTCAGCGAACACCGCCGAGATGCGACGGTCGCTCTGCGGGCTCACCACCTCCCGCGGCGCCGCCGACCCGGTGAAGGAGGTCAGCCGGCTGTCGAAGGTTTCCCGACGCAACTGCACCCCCAGGGCGACGTCAACCGCTCCGCCCGGCAGGCTGAAGGGCGATCCCTGCAGCAGCAGGTTGGCGGACTGTGACCGGCTGCGATCCACCGAACCGATGAGGCCCGACCCGATGAAGTCCAGCACCGCCGACCCGTTGGCCCCGCCGCCTCCGTAGGGATTGAAATAGCCGTCCCGCGGGGCCGAATAGCCCGTCAGCGGATTGTCCGCCGTATTGCCCAAAGCCTCGTTGAGGAACACCGAGTTCAGCAGACCGGTCGTCTCCTTCTCGCCCCGCTCCTCGGCGAAGGCGAGATAGCCGTCGAGCGACCAGCCGCTTCCCAGGTCGTAGTCGGCGCCGGCCGTCACCCCGAGACTGCGGGAGACGCCTTCCTGCCGGCTCACGCCCAGATCATTCAGAAAGGAATAGCCGATCAGCTGCGACGCGGCGCCGTTCGGCGACACATAGAAGGGATTGGCGGCGTTCACGCTGAAGATGGTGATCGGCGCCGCGTTGTCGAAGCCGTAGGCGCGGCGGCTGAAGCGCAGATCGGCCGAGAGGTCCAGCCGGTCGCCGACCGACTGCCGCACCCGGCCGTAGACGCTGTGCCGCTCGACCTCGGGCAGGAGATCGACCGCGACCAGCTGGCTCTGGAGATTGGCCGTCCCCGCCGCGAAGTCTCCGGGCCCCTGGGCGTAACCGGACGCCCCGGGCCGGATGGCCCAGGCCGACACATAGCCGCCCACGGCGGGATCGTAGGCCAGGACGTTGCCCGGCGAACTGTACACCGCGCGCCGGTCCGATCCGCCGAACGGGCGCAGATCGCCGTCCGCCGTGAAGGCCCGATCGCCGGAGTTGAGCGCGTTCACCGTCTGATATTCCCAGGACAGGAAGCCCGAACCGCCGGTCCATGAGGTTCCCGCCAGATGGGAGACCGTGAGGTCCTCGGCGCCGCCCCGGGCCGCCCCGAACCGGATCCGGCTTTCCTGACCGTCGACCGACCGGCGCATGATGACGTTCACCACGCCCGCCACGGCGTCCGATCCGTAAAGGGCCGACGCGCCGTCCAGCAGGACATCGACCCGCTCCACCGCCGCCGACGGCAGGGCCGACACATCCGCGAACTCGCCGCGCGACCCTGTCCCGGCCATGCGCCGCCCGTTGACCAGCACCAGGGTGGCGTCGGCGCCCAGGCCCCGGAGATTGATGCCCGTCGCGGCCACGCTGTTGGAGCCGGCCGGATCGGCATAGGACAGCAGGGCGGCCGGCGTCCCCGACCCGGCGTAGTTCTGCGGCAGATCGACCAGGGCTTCGGCGACGGTCGCGAACCCCCGCCGGTCCAGTTCGGCGCGATCCAGCATCACCACCGGCGACGCCAGTTCGCCCGAGGCGTTCAACAGCGTTCCGGTGACGATGACCTCGTCCAGCAGGGCGGGCGGGGCGTCCGTCGACGCTGTCGCGGCCCGCCGCAGCACCAGGACGCCGGGGCGGGTCTCTGACCAGGTCAGGCCCGAGCCGCGCAGCAGGACCTCCAGCGCCGCCGTCGGGACATACCGTCCCCGCAGGCCGTCCGAGCGCCGCCCGGCCACCAGGTCGCCGGCGAAGAAGATCTGCTGGTCGGACTGGGTCGCGAAACTGTTCAGCGCATCGCGCAGCGACCCCGCCGGGATGTCGAAGTCCCGCGCCGCCTGGGCGCAGGCAGGATGCCCCGCGGCAAGTACGCAGGCGACCAGGGCGCTTCCGGTCAGCAGGTTCATGCGGTTCATGGTGTCGTCTCCTCCCCTCGACGCCTTGTGGCGACGTGGGAGAGACGGCCGGGACCCCGTGGAACCCCGGAGCTCACCTCAATTATTTATCCGCCTCGAGAGCAACAGCGTCCCGTCGGCCTGCGCCCGGGCCTCCAGACCAAGGCCGTCCGCCGCCGCCGACGCGAACGCCGCCCGGTCTCCGACCCGGAACACGCCGTTGACCGGCACATCCGCCATGACGGCGTCCTCCAGGGCGATGGGGTCCTCGAGATAGCGGTTCACCTCGGCCACCGCCTCGCGCAGCGGCGTGTCCTCGAACACCAGCCGCCCGTCCGTCCAGCTCGTCGCCTTGGCCGTATCGACGATGCGCGTGCTCAGGCCCGCCGCCGTCACCCGCGCCCGCTCACCCGCCCGCATCCGTGACGGCGCCGCGCCCGACGCCGCCGTGACATCGACAGCCCCCTCGACGAGAGTCACCCGCACCGCACCGCCCATGCGGCGCACGTCGAACACCGTCCCGACGGCGGTCACCTCGGTCTTGCCGGCGTCTACGATGAACGGGCGGCCCGGGTCATGCGCCACCGTGAACAGCGCCTGCCCCCGGTCGAGCTCGATGCGGCGCTCGTCTTCCCCAAGCCGCACCCGGATGGTCGAACCCGTATCGAGCCGCACGGTCGAGCCGTCCGCCAGCTGCACGACCCTCTGCTCGCCGACGGCGGTCGAGATCAGCGAGCGGCTGTCGGACCATAACCAGGCGCCCAGGCCGAGCGCCACGACCGCGGTCGCCGCCGCGAATGCGAAGAGCGTTTTCCGATAGCGGGCCTTCAGTCCGAGGCCGCCCCTGCGGTTCATGGCCTCGGCCACTGCCGCCTGGATCTGCGGATCACCCCCCAGACCGCCCGTCGCCGCCCACGCCTTCTCCACACGCCGATAGGCCTCTGCGTTGGCGGGCGCCGCCCGCCAGGCGAAGAACTCCTCGATTGTCCGGGTGGAGACGCTCCGGACCCCGAGACGGGCGTGCCACGCCGCCGCCTCCGTATCCGCCGCCGAAACCCGGCTGTTCGGGCTGGCCATCCTGCGCCCCATCCTTAGCGTCGATACTGGGCGGCGCAGTGGGCCAGGGCCTTGGTCATGCGCCACTCGACAGTTTTGGGCCTGATACCGAGCTGCTCGGCGATCTGCTCATTCGTCAGCCCGCCGAACCGCGACAACACAAAGACATCCCGGAGCGGTTGTGGCAAGCTGAGGATCAGCTGCTTTGCAAACACCACCTCGTTCTGAGTGGATAGGTCCCACCCCATCCTTGGTTCAACGTGCCGCTCTTGCCCGTAGACACTACCGCCGCTGCGCCTAAGGCTGTCCCAGAAGAGGTTCGCAGCGACCTTTAGCAAGAACGCTCTAGCGGATCGGACGCGTACACGGTTCTGATACGGTATGACTCTCGCCCAAACTTCCTGAGCTAAGTCGTCGGCATTCTGCCGCCCGTAGCGCTTCGCTATCGCCGTTCGCAGCCACGAGGCGTGCTGCTCATAGAGCTCACTAGCATCGCGACCGTATTTTTGCGGTTTGGGAATTCGAACGGTCACTGAAAAAGCCGATCCTGCAAATCACCGCAGCAAGCATGGGCAACATATTGCTAGCTGTATAGAACCTTTCCTGAGGGCCTTGTTCGGCCGACCCATGCCTCATGGATTGGAGAGCCCGTCTCGGCAAAAATGTTCTAAAGTACCGGACCGCCAGAGCGTGGTCCCAACAGGTGCTCGCTGGCGAAGCGGACCTATCGTTGCGTTATCTCGCGGGCGTCGAGCGAGGTGAGGAAAACCCGAGCCTCGACACGATTGTTTCAATCGCCGTTGCGTTGTCTATCCAGCCGTCGCAGCTGCTCGAATAGTATGACGGCCTATTCGGATGGGGGATGTCCGAACTCGTGACTTCGCTGAGCCAGAGTTATTTGGTTAGTCGCGCGGGGTGCTGTCAGCCTCGTATGGTAGCGGAGCCTTCATGTACATCGACCAACTCAGGGTCTGGAATTTTCGGAGTTTCGGGGCCGCCGCGTCCGAGGCGGCAGATGCGCTAGGTTCCTCGGCCACCATCGTGAGCCTAGACGAGGGAGCCAGTGTCTTCATCGGCCGCAACGGAGCTGGCAAGAGCTCGTTGGTCCAAGCGCTTCTTCGTCTCTTCGGCGAGACCCGCGAAGAGAGAACCGTGCAACCTGCCGACTTCTTCGTGCCGCCGACCGAGCGGCTGGAGAGCCATTCGCAGCGGCGTCTGTTTATCGAGGCGTCGATCCGGTTCCCTGAGCTGGAGACGGACGATACGGCCGCAGAGAAGACCGTCCCGCCGGCCTTCCGGCACATGATTATCGAGAAGGCTGGCGAGGTCCCCCAAATCAGGATCCGCCTCGAGGCGACGTGGCAACTGGCTGGCACTCTGGACGGTATTGTCGAAGACGGCCTTTATTGGATTCTGAGCGACGACGCCGCGCCTTTTGGAGACGTCGATCCTGCTCTAAAAAAGAAGCTCTCCGCCGCCGAACGCGGCCACGTGCTCGTCCGCTACATACCCGCTTCGCGCGATATCACGGCTTTGACTCAGCTCACCGTGAAGAGCTTGGGACGGAGCTTGATGCGGTCGATCCGGTGGGAGAAAAAAGCCGAGATCGATGCGCTCATCGCCAAGGCGGCCGAGACGCTGGATGCGGAGGGTGCGCTTACACGCGTCAATGCTGCCATCAACGCCTGTTGGTCGCAGCTGAACACTGCAGAAACCGGGACGACGGCGAGTCTGTCGATACTCGCGCCGGACCTTCAGCAAATCGTTCGAACGGCAACCGTTATGCTGACGCCTTCCGCGACGGGTAGGCTTATGACGCTGGAAGATCTCAGCGACGGGCAGCGGTCGCTGTTCCATTTCGCTTTGGTTAAGGCGTTACTCGATCTGAAACTGGATCTCGAAGGGGAGATCGACGACGATCCACCGTCGCCATTCCAGCCCGAGTTCGCCCGCGCGCCGGCGCTGACCCTCTTCGCCTTCGAGGAGCCCGAAAATCACCTGTCACCATTCTTCCTGTCGCGACTGCTAAGCGAGCTTGAGAAGCTGACTAAGACTGCACGGGTGCAAGCAGTTCTGACCAGCCATGCGCCCGCCATCGTCGGGCGAGTCGATCCATCAGCAATCCGTCATGTCAGGCGAGTGCAGGCCACAGGCGTGTCACATGTCGCAGCCCTAGCCATGCCGCAAGGCGATGCCGATGCGTCCAAGTTCCTCCGGGAGGCGGTGCGCGCCCACCCTGAGATTTATTTCGCGCGCCATGCCATTTTCGGCGAAGGCCCGTCCGAAGAAATTGTCCTGCCGCGGTTGGCAGAGGCCTTAGGTGTGCCGATCGACCGATCTTTCGTTGCCATTGTCCCCATTGGCGGACGCCACATCCAGCACTTCTGGCGGCTCGTTGAGCAGCTGGGCATCCCACATACGACCCTGCTCGACGTCGACATGGGCCGTAGCACGGGAGACTATCAGCAATTCAGATCGGCCGCGGCTGCGTTGATGGACTCAAGAAGGCCTTTGCAAGGGCCCGCACTGCAGGACGTCGACACAGCGCTTAGGATGGTGCGACCAGCCCCTGCACCGGGCACGCCCATAGATGCGGTAACCATTTCCAAGTGGGCCCAGGCGTTCGAAAGCGAAGGGATATTCATGTCTGGTCCCTTGGACCTCGACATGTTGATGCTTTCCGCCTTCCCCAGAGCCTACAAAACATTGCCACCGGGAGCTACAGGCCCCCAGTCGCCCGATGACCCGGCGCGGAAGCTGAGCGCAGCGAGACGCGTCTTAGGCGACGACGGCTTGGGACCCGCCGCCTATGTCGGCCTTGCGGAGGCCGATCTGTTTCCTTGGTATGCCTATCTATTCCTCGGCACCCGGGGAAAGCCTGCGGTTCACCTCGCGGCGTTGGGCGAGATCGATGACTTGGACATTGAGCTATGTTGTCCGCCCGTGTTGTCGCGCCTGATCGGCCATGTGAAGGCGTCTCTAGAAGCGCCTTTGGCATGATCCCGGCGGAGGACTGGGCACCGATCGGCGTCGCGGGTTTGGAGCCTACTGCGCTCGCGGCAGTTGGGGCACCGACCAGTATGCTGGTCGTAGCGGGACCGGGCACAGGCAAGACCGAACTCTTGGGACAGAAAGCCGCCTTTCTCCTGCAGACTGGAGGCTGTCGCCATCCCCGCCGTATCCTCGCAATCAGCTTCAAGCGGGATGCGGCGACAAATCTGCGTGAGCGGGTCGAGCGCCGTTGTGGCTCGACCTTGGCTCGGCGGCTCGACTCCATGACGTTCGACGCCTTCGCGAAGCAGTTGCTTGACCGCTTCTGGCGCGCCTTGCCCGACCATCTCGCCCTTCTCGGCCCCTATGAGATCGCGCCCTTCATCAAGCGGATTGAGTTCGAAGATCTCCGCCGCAGCGCGACTTTCGGGCTGGATGACCCCAATCATTCCGCTCATTGGGCCAAGACAATGATAGGGAAAAACCCGACAACTGCGGGCATTCAGGGCGTTGGTCTGGACGCCTTCACCAAGGCGGCCCAGGGGATGAACTTGCATCCTCTTGCGATTGCCGACCATGCTCAGTTCCTGCAACTGGTCCAGCTTCGGGCGGCGTTGATCCAGCACACGCCACGCTTCGGCTTTGCCATGATCGGCTTGCTTGCCCGGGCGGTGATCCACGCCAATCCCGCAATCCGTCGGGCAATCTGCGCGACCTACAGCCACGTCTTTCTCGACGAGTTTCAGGACACCACGTCCGTTCAGTACGGATTGATCGCCGAAATCTTCAAGGGATCCGCCGCGCGGCTGACCGCCGTAGGCGACAACAAGCAGAGGATCATGGGGTGGGCCGGAGCCCGCTCGGATGTCTTCGCAGCCTACGAGGCCGACTTCCTCACGGATTCGCCGGCGTCGGGGCGGGTCAGTCTGACGCGCAACTACCGGAGCAACGAGCGCATCGTGCAAGTGCTCAACACCTTGAAATCCAACTTGGCACCATCAGAGCCGGACTTCGTCGCGGTGCGACCGGCCCCGGATCTTCCGACCATCGACATCTGCGCCATCCTGGTTGCCGCAGATGAAGACGCCGAGGCCGTAGCGATCGCCGATAAGGTTGCGACTGCGCTAGCTTCCGGCTCCTCGCCGCGAAGCATCGGTCTCCTCGTCAGGCAGAAGGCCGGCGATTGGGAGACCCGCTTGAAAAATGCCTTCGCGTCGCGTGAGATCGCTTTCCGCAACGAGGACAGGGATGTCGGGGGTGCCTCGATCCAGGATCTGATGACCGAAACCTACCCTCGGATCATCCTTGATATGCTGGATCTGCTGACGCGCAGGCACGGCGGCGTATTGTGGTCGGCGGCGGTAGGACATCTCGCAGCCGTCCGCGGCGTGGTCATCGACGACGAACCTTCGATCGAGACTGAATTGGCGACTGAGCTAGACGCGTTTCACCGAGCGAACCGCTTTTCGGCCAGAGCATCGCCATCGCCCGGCGACGTCGCCGCCAAGGTGGCGGTGATCGAAGGCTTCCTAGGCGTGGCAGCCCTTCGGGCAGTCGCGCCGCAGTATGCGGCTGGCGATCTCTTCGACCGAGTCCGCAAAGCCACGGTTGCCTTCCTAATTGAATCTGCCGAAGGAAGTGCCGACTGGTCCACGGTCCTCAATCGGTTCTCGGGCGTCGGTCAGACGCCGCTCCTCACCATAACCAAGAGCAAGGGTCTGGAGTACGACCTAGTGATGCTCCTAGGCCTGAATGACCAGGAGTGGTGGAGCTTCGACAAGGACCCTAACGAAGGCCATTCGAACTTTTTCGTTGCGGCGTCGCGAGCGCGGGAAAGGCTTCTCATGACCCGGTGCGGGACCGACCGAAGCCACAAGATCAAATCAGTCTTCGACCTCCTTTCGGCCGCCGGCGTTAGCGAGATCAGTGTTTGACGCCCCCTGCCGGGATCGCTGCCTTATCGCCAGGAATCGGTCAGTTGGATCAGGTTGGCAGATGCAGTCGCCGGGAAATCCCGGGCCGTTAGAATGACCTGGATGGGACGGACGTCTTCCCGACGGGAGAGCTCCTCGAATGGCTGCATGGCGAGCCCAAGCGGATCCCTCAGCCCTGCGCCCACTGCCATGTCTGGGAAGGTGTCGAGGATGGCGACGCCCGGATAGTGCGTCCCAATCCGGCGTATCAAATCCAATAGCGCGTAATGATAGGCTAGTACCCAGTAGAGCACGAGGGTGCCGCCGAGCTGGGCCCGCGCGGGACGCCCGCCGATCTGGAAGGTGGTTCGCCGGTCGCTGACGCGCACCGTCACGGCACCGGACTTGATCCAAGATTTTGGGTCTAGGGACCGGATGCGGTTCAGGTAGGTGTTGAAGCCCTCGCTGAGCCAATCTGACGCGGTTTCGAACGAGACCTGTTCTTCATGCTGAGTCACCTTGGCTTCTAGCGCGGCCGCATCGCGACGCAGACGATCAATTGTTTCTGTGAACGCGTCGCGCGTGCGAAGCGGTTCGTAGAGGCGGTCGAGTGCTTGCTTGCGCGATCCCATGGCCCCGATCTGCTGGTCGAGGAGAGCCACGCTCTCGGGGAGAATATGGCTGGCGGCTGCCTGAAAGGGTCGCAGTGCGACCTCGATGCCCTCAAGGTCTCGTTCCACGAGCGTCAGTTCCGAATGGCGCTCTTTCAGATCCGCATTGGCTGCGCTCAAAAGGTCTCGCGCCTCTTTCAACTCGCCAGCGATCTGGTCGCGTTCGAAGTTCAAGCGGGTATTGGCCGCCGTCAGCGTGGCCTCGTCGCCGCTCGTGGTCTGATCGCAGAGGAAGCAGCAGCCGACCTTAGCTGGTCGGGGCTCCACGGACTGATCGCAGGCCGGACAGTGGGTTACCTTCAAGGGGGCGAAGACCTTTGCGGCGACATCGGCCCGGGATAGCCGACTCGCCTCTTGTGTGAGGGTGTCGCGATAGTCTGTAAGTTCCCGAATACGCGCTGATAGGGCATCCATTCGCGACTTCAGACCAGTCCGCGCGTCCAATGTCCTCGCGCGTCGGTCCAAGAGGTCATGCAGGTCGACCTTGCCACGTGTCAGTTGGTCTTGAACGCGGCCCAGCTCGGCCGATCGCGCCTCGACGAGACCTCCAACCTCCCGGTCCAGTCTCGCCTTTGCGGTCTCGATGGAGGCTTCGGTCAACCCGACCTGGAGATCTTCGTCGGGGAACAGACCAGGCGCGATCTGCTGCACCAGTTGAAGGAAGAAGTCCTTCTGGTTCTCCGCGCGCACGATTTCCCGACGCGTGTCCGCCAGCTTGGCGAGATCGACGGAAAACAGCGCCTCGGCCAGACCGAGGAACTGCAGCAGGACCGCCTGCTGTTCGCTATCGGGCTGCTCCGGCGCTAGATCTCCCCAAAAGTCCTGACGTCGATAGATGTGGCGGTACAGCGATCGCCACCCCAGCGTCGGCCAAGTTCGGTCGCTAGTTAGAGCGCCTTGCGGGTACCGCAGGATCGGAATGTCCAGCAGCGTCATGAACAGTGTTTCGACATCAGGCGTCGCCATGCGCTCGCCGTCCACCAGCGTCATGGATTTGGCCCCTTCAGAGTCCCAAGCCTTCGTCAGGGTCAGGGTCCGGTCGCCAACAGTCATATGCGCGGAGATCGAGCCATACTTGGCGACCAGAACGTCCTCAAACCGCTCCTTGGCCGATTTCGTCTGGAACATCAGGAAGTCGAGCATTCTCAGCCAGGTGCTCTTGCCTGAGTTCTGCTCCCCGACGAGGACGTTGACCCCCGACTTCAAGGGCAGCACTTCTTCGACGCCGTCGCGCGTCGTCCGCGAGATGTTGTGAATCAGTAGACGATACGGCATCAGCTTTCACCCCCGATGATATGGCCGAGAGGACGGTCACTGACGTCCTCGCCGAACGTCGCGTAGATGAGCGTCTTGAGCTCAGTGCCGGTCCGGCCCGAGAATGCTGCGGCGACGACCCGCATGTGCGCAACGAGCTCGGCGAACGCCTCTGTTCCGACCAGCGCCTTGGCGGCGACCTTACCTGACTTGGTCAAAGCTAGATGCACAGCCTTGCCTGACCGCGTGACCTTGATCAGATCCCGAGCCTCGAGGAAGGCCAGCACATGGTAGTAGCGCTTGTCCCACGGGCCATAGTGGTGGCGAACCATGGCGGCCTCGACGGGCGCTCCACGTCCATCTTGGCCATTCACCAGAGCGAAGAAGTCGGGATATCGGATGAAGAAGTCTAGTTTCGCCATCTTGGTCAAACCCCTGATCTTTGAGTTCTGGCCGCAGATGAACAGCAGCAGGACCAGTCGCCCCGCGTGAAACTCGACCACGTCATCGGCGAGCAGGGCCCGTCCGGCGGGTCGTGAAGCGTGGTGCCGAAGCGCTTTCATACGCGCGCCTGGACGAAGCGATGTCGGCAGCGGTCTGCGGCGATGTACATGACCGCTTGGAGCGCGGCGAAACGGGCTTCCGGATGGCTGGCACGGAGGCCCGCCAAGGCGTCAAGGCAGAGGCTGTGGAACGCCACGCCGTCAAGATCCAGACTCCCGCGATCCAGCTGGGACACAAGCTGATTAAGGATGGCCAGCGCTTCGGACTCCATATCGGCCGTCTCAGACCCGCCCATGTATTTCGGGTCCAGCTCCAGGCGTCGGTGCCGGCGCCTGATATCTTCGGCCATGTCGATGACGCCTAGCTCCAAGCCCGCGGCGGTCATTTTGAAGCGGAGCACCTCGCCGGCTTTACCCGTCGAAACGCCCTTGACTGCGGCAACCTGAGCCTTCAGCCATTCAATGAACAAGTCCCGAAGGAGCTTCTTGGTCTCTGGGCCGTCCCTCCAACGCGTGCAGGACGCGGTCATGATCCGGCGAAGCAGTCGGTCGTAGAGCTCGTCCCGCTGGTCCGAGAACAGGACCTCGCCCATATCCTCTAGCCAACGCTCCAGAGCGATGAGGTTGGCGTTGCGGATCGCCGCCTCTGATTCCGCCACCGTCCAGACCAGATCTCCGATCCAGTGGGATGCGCCACGCTGTCGGAGTGACAGGAGGTTGCCCATCCTGAGCGACACCTTCTCGTGGGCGTCTTTCATCTTCGGGTTGGCAAAGGTGCGGTCCTCATGGCCGATCGGGAGTTTGAGGACGGCGAGATCGGGGTGAATGTCCCCCTGTGTAACCAGGCGGAAACGACAGGGTTCAGCACATCGATCGTGAGCCAGACTCTTGGCGGCAATCGAGGCCGGGTGCCCTTCGCAGATCAGAGCGACGCTCCAAAGCTGAGGATGCTTGTCCGATTTGACCTGCACTAGCTCAACCCACTCGCCGTCGCTGCCGAGCCAGATCAGGGTGACGTCGTCCTCGGCTTCGCACCAGATTTCGCGAAGCTGTTCGTTCGCCAGCATGTCGAGGCAGAACCCGGCCGCGACATGGTCCTGGTAGATGAAGCCCGTCCTTGCGACGGCTCCGCCTTCCTCCAGCGGTGTGAGACCTCGGATAGAGGCCAGACCCTCGAGCACCATGCCGCCACTACCGTCCCCTGCGCCATCTATGACGCCCCTATCTAGGGTGGTGCAACTGGTCCGGAGGTGTCAACGCGGAGGTTACGCGGGCACCATTTTGAAGCCATCGAAGGTCATGCCTGCTTCCGGCTAGCGGACACTCCGAACCGCCGCGATGAGTCAGCTGCAGACGTACTGGGGGCCCAGCCCCCAATCCGCTCCCACGCGCCGCCTCTCATCCTCCGGGGCGAAGGCCCTCATCACTCCTCGCGAATATGGTGAATCTGATCGCGGCGTTCATGATACGATCACCCGGGAGCATGTGCGCATTCCCGGACCGTACGTCCGGAAATGACGCAGCCCCCCTCTACGGTCGCGTCGTTCGATGACGAGGAGGGCGACAGATGAAAAGGCTGGTGTTCTGTTTCGATGAGCTCCGGATCGAGGCCGCACCGAAGCCGGCCGCCAAGGGGACGGAAGCATGAAGCGGCTGATCCTCACCTTGGCCCTTTCGGCGATGGCCGTTCCGGCGTTCGCGCAGGATCGGGCCGAGCTGCACACCTTCCATTGCCTGCACGGATGTCCGACCGGGGCCTCGGCCACCAACGATGTCGTCGTGCGGGAGATCTACACGCTGTCATCCAACGACCGGCGCAAGTTCGCCGACTGGGTGGCCTACCGCGTCACCAGCGACACGGTGGGCCCCTCCGGGGGGCGCCGCTGGCAGGCGGACCCCTGGCTGTCGGAAACCGAGACCCTGGAACCCGACGATTACGACGAGGCGCCGGACGCCCTCCAGATCGACCGGGGACACCAGGCCCCGCTGGCGGCCTTCTCGGGCACGGCCTTCGCTGGGGACACCAACATCCTCTCCAACATCACGCCCCAGCGCTCCGCGCTTAACCAGGCCTCGTGGCAGTACCTCGAAGCGCAGGAGCGTGGCCTGGTGGCGCGAACTTCTCCGGAGGACTCGCCGAGAGAGCTCTATGTTCTCACTGGGCCGCTTTACGAGCGGATGATGCCGGCGATGCCCATGCCCAACGGCCACGAGCGGCACCGACTGCCGTCCGCCTACTGGAAGGTGCTGACGACGCCCGATGGCCGGATGGCGGCCTTCATCTTTGACCAGGATACGCCGCGGTCCGCCGACTACTGCTCCATGCGGGCGTCACTGGAGGAGGTGGAGATTCGGGCGGATCTAGAGCTGTTTCCGCGGCTCGAAGTCCGGACATTCTTGGATCTCGGTTCCGAGTTGGGCTGCGCCCCCCTGCCCGCGCCACCAGACCCCGGCTGACCTCGTCCAAGCGGAGGACGTTTCATCCGCAGAGAGAAGAATAATGACCCAGAATGTCGAACCGGTGGTCACGGACCAGGCTGACGAATGGATCGACAGGTTCGACGGGAAACTGGTGCTCGTGCTCCTCGACAACAAGCGCGCGCCCTCGCTCAAGGGGGGTCGAAGTCTCTGGGCGCTCCACGATCCGCTGACCTATCGCCCCGGCGACAGGACTGAAAACATCACGGTGCGTCCCGGTTTTCCAACCGATCTGGCGTCGATCCCGCGCTGGGCGTGGATCATCCTGCCGCCCGACGGGCCTTGGGTGAAGGCGGCGATCATCCATGACTATCTCTACGCCACCAGCGGAACCGGCGTCTGGAAGGACGGACCGAGCGGCATCACCCGATCAACGCCGTACAGCCGCCTGGAGGCCGATCGGATCCTGCGCGAGGCGATGGCCAACCGCGGCGTCCCGTTTCTCCGCCGCGCCATCATCTACACAGCCGTGCGGCTGGGAGGCGCGCGAGGATGGGGCCAGGAAGACCAGATCGAGCGCCGGCTGGCCGCTGACGTGAGCACGGCCATCGAGTAGTCCGGCCAGCGCGCCCGACCTATGCCAGTTGGCGGACTGTTCCACCCCGTGATGGCGGAAGCACGCATGCCGAAGCGATAGCCCGGAGGGTCACCTCCTGAAGGCCGTCGCTGTCTTACAGTCGTCCGACATCGATAGCGCTGCCAGCGATACCCCTCAGTCTTGGCAGCCCTCGACCTCATCGGGCGGATTGGGCCGTTGTTCTACTGAGCATAGCGCTCCCAGTTGATGCGGACGTAGTCCGCCATGCCGCGAGCTGGATTGTAGTGCGGATAGAGCGCCCTGAACGCGGCGAGCGCAGCATCGAGCGTTAGGCCACTGAATGTATCAGTGTGCTTCGCCAGGTAGAGGAGAGCTATTGAGGGCGACCTTGAAGCGCCTTGATTGCAATGAATCAAAATGTTTTCCGAGCCGATATTTTCGTTAATGGCCGCCAACGCAGCGTCTACAATTTCCGCGCCGATGTAATTGACGTTGTCGACATCGACCAGGTTCAGGATCAACCGCCCGGGTCGCCGCGCAATCAAATATTCCGGATGATCTTTAGACGCCGCCCTACCCGAATAGCCGAGCGCTTGACGATGAAACGGCTCCTTGCAGGCATGGATTACGAACCAACCCGGCGCTCCCCGGATCCGTTGTTCGTCCTGCTCAGAGCCCACATGGAGATTGGGGAATACCTCGATCATTATGCCTGCTCCTAGTCCTGCCCGGGACCTTCGCCACCCACAGGCTTACAGCCACCGCGAGAGGTTCGGTAGTGACTAACCCGGAACGATTGATCTTACTCCTCAACAGGCAGATGTTCGGCGCCTACGGGGAAGGCGATGATCCAAAATCTAAATGTTGCGAAGGCTGCCTACTTCTACGAGGTGACCGCGCGAATTACTGACCAGGCAGTCGACGGGCTTTTTCGCGATCTGCGACGGCAGGCGATTGAACCAACGCAGAACCTGTTTCGCCATGATCGGGAGGATTTGAACGGCGTCAGATGGTCGGCCATCTGCTTCGCCTACCACCGCGACCCTGGCTTTCTCGATCCTCCGCCGCGGCTGAAGGAGCGGGTCTATGGGTTTCTCATGCTCGTCGAGCATCAGGGCAAGGTTGCTGTCCTTAAGTCCGGCCTCGATCTGACGGCCGCTTTCAAGGCCAGGCATCTTGACCGGATGGATGCTGAACGGGTCGAAGCGGCACTTGCGCATAGTGACGCCATTTTCGAAAAAATGCGCCTTCGCAACCTTAGTCCGTCCAAACACGTCCTGCGGTCAAAGATGCTGGAATCGGAAGATCTGCGAAACGTCGTAGGCCCCGCCGGTGGCAGCCGGTTCGCCCCTCAGGGCTACACGCTACGCCGGGATGACGGGCACTATACGACGACGCCGAGCACCGGGCGTATCTCCCAGCGATCGGACACAGCGGGTCACGAAGAACTGGTGCCCTGGTGTGTTGGCATGATCGAGGAGCTCGGAAATCAGAACGCCGAAGTCGCTCCATTTTTGCGGACGTTCGCACGATCGGTCAGCCTGGCGACCTACGGCGCGCGCCTGCAACCAACCTTCTTTTCGGTCAATACCGCGCTACTGGCCGAAGAGCTTTTAGACGAACACAGTCCGCTTCGGCTCGTCAGGCAAAATGGGCAACAGCCGGTCGCGCTATCCCATGATGAGATGGTGGAAGTGCTCGAAGGGCTGGGCACGAGCCTCGCGGTGCGGATGGTGAGGAAGGAGCTTCGCCTTGAGCCCACCGAAGGGCGTCGGCGGACTCTCGGCAAGATCAAGATCAACAAAGGACGGATCAGTCTGCGGAGCCTTGATCTGTCGGCCGCCGAAAGCCTGACCGTTGAACGGGCAGACCTCCCGGTCGGCCAAGATCCGGGCGGAAAATCCCTACGGTCGTACATTAATAGCGAGAGCCGCTTCGTCGTGCTCTTCGACGATTTGGCATTGGCCTATATCGACGGCACGCTCTACCGCGACGACGTGTTCGCGGCTGGCGGTGAGGACCTGCTGAGATACCTGCTTACCGAGCGCGCATTGGCTGACACGGTCAGCGAAAAGGGTGGGCTAACGGCAGTGCAGACCGCGTTTGACCCCACTTCGGTATTTGGAGTGGTGGTGAACCAGATCGCTCACCAGGACGATGTGCTGCTCTGTGACGATCTCAGCGACGAGTGGGCTGACTTTATCGGGCTAAATACCAGAGCCACGCCGCCGACGGTCACTTTCTACCATGCGAAGCATAAAGGGTTGTCGCTCGGCGCGTCGCCTTTCCATGAAGCGGTCAGCCAAGCGCTGAAGAACCTGGGAAACATGGCGCTGCCGGAAAGCGAGATGGGGCGCAAGGTCGCCTCTTGGGAGGGCGTTTACACGAAGGACAGGGTCACGTCGGCGATTGATCGCGTCGTCCGTGGCGACATCGCGACGGTCGCAGATGCGATCGGCGCCGTGCGCTCGACGCCCGATACGATGCGGCGCGCCTATGTCGTGACCTCCTCGCTGAGCAAGCAGCGCGTGAGCGACGCTCTGGTCAGC
Source organism: Brevundimonas sp. EAKA (assembly GCF_000698025.1). Classification (NCBI taxonomy): domain Bacteria; kingdom Pseudomonadati; phylum Pseudomonadota; class Alphaproteobacteria; order Caulobacterales; family Caulobacteraceae; genus Brevundimonas; species Brevundimonas sp. EAKA. The sequence continues at coordinate 31,641 of NZ_JMQR01000012.1, forward strand.
ATCAAAGCCGGCAACGCCCCATCTCCCCATTTCGTCCAGCTCTATTGGTTGCTGATGACTTTCGTGTCGGCCTGCAGCGAAGTCGGGGCCTTCGGGCGGGTGGTCTGCCAAGAATAGCGGCTTGAGCGGATCAGATCCGCCAATGGGCAAAACCCTCGCGAGAAGGGCTCTCGACGCTATTCCCGATCGGAACAAGGCTAGTTGCCGTGATCACTCGATGTCGTCGCGCCACTCGCGCAACCCAGCTCGGTGATCAAGCCAGTGGCGGCACAGACCGCCGGTGCGCCGGCTTGGTCGCCCCCCCGCTTGTAGGAAAATGGGTCCGATGGCCCGTTTAAGAGCGGCCTGGCGCTGCCCTTCTGAACGTCAGGCAGGAGTCAAAATCAGGCTTTTCCCCGGCGAACTCCCGTTCGGCCATCAGAACGACACGGCCCACTTCGGGTATATCTTGCGCGCCTTCGCGAAGACCTCCTGCAGCGTCATCTCCAACCAGGTTTCCGAGATGATATTCACGAAGGCGAACCTGTACTGCGCCCCGAGGCTCTGAGCGACCAGCAGCTCGGCGGTCGTCAGATCGAAGAAGTAGCCGCCGAAATCCGCGCGGGTCTTCAGCTTGTTGGTCGATTTGATTTCATAGACGGTGATGGCGTCGAGGTTCTCAGCAATTCCGGCCGGATCGGTGAGATCGACAGGGCGGCCCATCCGAATGACATCGAAAGCGGCGCCGTAAATCACCCGGCGCTTCATCGCGAAGGCGACGAGAAGGGCGTCACGCTCCCGGGCGGTCGGCTGGTGGAAGCCGGCCTTCTGCTCCAGGAGGATTTCGACAGCTCGGCGCGCGGTCTGCTTCTCCCCGCCGGCCTTGGGTGAGGCAGCCTGAAGATCGACCAGCTCCGGCGGGATGTTCGGCGCCAACGGGTCGGTCACGCCCGGCGACCTAGGCCGAGCGCGCGGCTTCAGCCGCGATATGACCCGCGAAGGTCGTGACAAAGGTCTTCAGACTGGTGAGATCGGACAGGTCCTGGAACGCGCCGTCCCCGACCGCCGAGCGGGGCGACGCCATCAGCGCGGCCGAGGTATAGAGCTGCTCCTGCACAAGGCGCTGGCACAGGATGTCGTAGCGTTTCAGATAGGACGCCCCCTGGAATTCCCGGAAGACCGGGAAATGCGGTGAGGCGTCCCGCACCGGCGAGCGCGAGGCGGGGTGGTCCTCGACCATCATCATCCAACCGATGAACGGACGCGGATGCTGGCCCAGGGCGCCTTCGCGATAGGCGGTCCACAGGTCATGCGCCATTCCGATCGCTTCCTCGGTCCGGTTGTTGAAATTGTTGCCGAACGAGGGGCCGACCTGGCTCTTCAACTCGACCCCGGCGATCAGGCGGCCTTCATGGATCACCAGCAGGTCCCACAGCTTCGTCGGCCGGAAATAGCCCGGAAGGGTCAGGACCCGTCGTTCCTTGTGGATCTGGGCGTGGCCGAGACCATTGGCATGCACCAAGTCGATGACCATGGCGACGAAGCCGTCCATGTTCTTGCCCGCGGTGACGCCTGCGCGTTCGCCGGCGTCGATCCGCCCGGCCTCGATCTGCTTCTGACGCGCCGCCTCCCGGTTGCCCCAGAAGGCCATGACCGCCTCGTGCGCCTTGCGCTCGTAGTCCGCCAGATCAAGCATCGTCGCCGTCCCCCGTCAGGCCTATCACAAGCCGCTCCTCCGCCGTCAGCCGATACAGCTCCGCCACGGCGGCGTTGCAAGCGACCTGATCACGTCGCTCCGCCGCCTCGGTCAGCTGCGCCCTCAGCGCGAGACTGACGTCCTCCCATCGGGGGACACGGATGCGGCGGAGATACTGCGCCTGGAAGCGCAGATAGCCGCCGCGCATCTTGGTCGAATAGGTCGCCACGAACAGGCGCGCGATGCCTGAAAGAAGCACGGCCTGGAGCGCGCGCAGGTCCCAGGTCTCTGAGGTGATGAAGTAGAGGTTGTGGTGAGGGTAATAGCGACCCTCGTCATAGACGATATGGGCCTCGCCCTTGATGTCCGGGATCAGAAGCTTGGGCCGCCCGACCAGTTCTGGAGAAATGCGGTCGATGGTCCGGTACCAGTTCGCCGGGGATTTCCGGGCCACATGTCTGCGCGAGATCGCCTCGCGGCGCGCTTCGAGATAGGCGCCCAGACGCGGGTAGTCCGTCAGCGACACCAGACCGCCCTCGTCCTTGAACGGATTGATGACGCCGAGACCCCGCCACCGGATGTCCCCGGCATGGATGTCGCGGGTCATCACCAAGGGAACTTTCCGGTCCGGCTCGACGTCGAGGGCATCGAGGGGGCCGATGAAGGCCTCGTCGTTGCCGGTCGCCACGCCGATGCCAACCTTACAGCCGGCCTCTTCCAGGGTCGGAAACGCCGCTTCGAGACGCCGTACGACCTCAAGGCTGTCAAACCCTTCCAGAAGCCAGGGTTCACTGCCCCCGGTGACCAGGCCGACCGCGTGAACCTCGGCATCGGCCGGCTGACCGGTCAAGGCCTTGGCCAGATCCGACAGCGGCGCCGCCTCGATCACCGGCCGGCGCGCGATCCGGGTGATCTCGCCCCGTTCCGCGCCGATCACGAAGATCCCCGGATAGGCGACGACGTCGGACAGGAAGGCGGGGGTGTCGACCATGTCGACATAGGCCCGCAGATGAAAGCGCTCGGCGACCCGCTTTCTCAGGGGGCCGCCGTAGCGGTTCTTGGTCCATCGGTCGGCACAGATGAAGCCCAGGACCCCCTGCCCGGTCAGCAGGTCCAGCGATCGCTCGATGAAGGGGATGTAGATGTCGGCGCGGTCGTAGACGGTGGCGTAGCGCCGACGGTATTCGTCAATCAGCGACTGCGGAATGAGCTCCTGGCGGATGTAGGGCGGGTTGCCGACCACGACGTCGAACTTCTCCGCGATCGGCGCCAGGAGAAAGTCGTCGCAGGACAGCCAGCGCTGGACGAGGAGGGTCGCGTCCGTGGAAGTGAGGCCGAGTCCCTCCAGGTCGGCCGTCAGCTGGGCCGCCGTCGCTGCGAAGGTCGCCCGGTGCAGCTCAACCCCGCGGATCGCCTCGGCAAGATCGACGGCCGGCGCGGCGCCGCCGGCGTCGTTGTAGGACTGGACGAGGCGACGAACCGCCGCCCTCAGAAAGTCGCCGCCGCCGAACGAGGGTTCCAGAAGCCGCAGGCGAGCAAGCGGTCTGTCCGGTGTGTAGCCGACCAGGTCGAGGATGAACTCGACGACCTCGGGCCGGGTGAAGATCGCCCCCCGATCGGCCGCGCTCGCGGTGGCGAGAGTCTCGACCGCCGCCTCAAGACCGCAGAGCGCCGGAAGCGATGGCTGATAGGCGCGAAGAGCGTCGAGGGGCACGGGCTTCCGATCAGGAGCAGGAGGGGGACGCAGCTTCGCGCGAGTCGGGGTCGGCGGCCACGGGTCGATTGCGACCGCAGACGATGGCCGCTCCTGGAGGATGACGTGGTGTTTAGTCTAGACGATCCTGTATCGGCGATTCTGGTCTTCCGCGAGGTCTGATGCGCGTCTCTGGAGGATCGGAACCCGGCCGGCGGTCGTCTAGGATTATGCAAGAGCCTGCGATGTCGCCAAGACGACCTTTTGCAGATCGACGACTGATACGCGCCGGCGCCGAGCGGGATTCAACGACGCCGGCCCTTCGGCCGCAAGTCGATCGCCCAATCGCGCGCCTCCTCTGGCGTCACGGTGTCCTCGATCGCGGCGAACAGGTCCTGGTGTCTGGGAAGGCCCATGACGAGCCGGTAGAGACCGAGCCGGCGAGTCAGGTGCGGCCAGGCGTCCGCTTCCCGACTGAAGGCCATAAGAGGTACGATCCGTTTGACTCTACGCGGTGCGTCTCCCCCTTCGAACACCCAGCTCGGCGCCAATTCATTGTCGGGTTCCGCCTCGGCGGCCAGTTCGAACAGTCTTCGCCACGGATCGATGAGGCCGTTCATGCCGCGCCCGGACAGGCCCTCCAGGCCGAAGGCCGCGGCCACGTTCAGCCGGACGGCCTGGCCCTTGTACCGATGAACCCGGCCTTCCCTCTGCTCCAGCTCAACCGGGGTCCGGGGCAGATTCCAGTGCACCACCGCATGGCACCAGGGATGGAAGTCGAGCCCCTCCTGCCCGACCGTGGTGGAGGCCAGGATGAACGGCCGGAATGGCGAGTTGAACGCGCCGCGCACAGCGTCAAGACGACTCACGCCGCCCGTGGCGTCCTTGATCTCGGCGAATCTGAGCGCATGCCGACAGCGCAGGCCGACCGACTGGATCCCACTTCCGCGCCGTCGCTCCAGGCCGGAAACCTGAACCGTCGCGCGACGCAGGGTCAGAGCGCCGTAGACGGCTTCGCCGGCCCTCCGGATCCGATCGGCCGGCCCCTTGCTGTCGAGGGAAATGGCGTCCGACAGCAAATGAAAATGCTCGTCCAGCACCGCCTGGAGATTACCGTCCCGGGCATAGGCGAGGGCTTGGAGCCAATAGGTCGAGATGCGCGGATAGGCCAGTTGAACCACGACGGTCGCGTCGTTCTGATTGAAGAGGGTCTGGAACCCGCGCGCCACCTTGAAAGCCGCGCTGCGAACCGCGGGCTCCAGACCGACGACGGGAAAGGTGCGCGATAGCGCGCGCAGGGCGCAGACCGCAGGCCCGGCAAGCGCCATTTGGGCGAGGACCTTCACAAGATCCTTGGGACGAGGCCCCAGCCGTTCGGGATGGGCCAGAATCAGCCGCATCGCCCGGGCGGGATCGGGGCCCTGGTCGCGCCCGTCATGCCATGCGCCGAGGGGGTTCTTCCCGGCCAGCCAGGTTCTCGCGTCGGCGCCGTCGAGCAAGAGAGGGGCCGCCCAATACCAACGCTCGTCAGGGTGACCCTCGGGGCGGCCCTTGGGCAGGTCTTTGAGCGCGCCGACGATCTGGCGGCGGACGGCGGCCTCGGCGGCCGCAGCCAAAACAGGTCCGCCATTCGTTGTCGCCAGCGACAGTGGATCGCCCAACTCCGCCAGCCGGACGCCGGGGACCAGGAGGGCGAGGGCGGCGGGATGGGAGTCGGTCGCGCCGGCCCGGCCCGGGCGGTGAAGGCGCAACAACTCGCCCGGTTTGGCGAAGTCGGCATGGGCGCGGCGGGGATCCGGACGTCCGGCGCCGGCGCGTCGGCGCCGTTTTGGTTTCCATCGTTCGGCCAGTCGCCGTTCGACCTCGTAGGAGACCAAGGCGGAAATCGCGTCCGGCGCGAGGCGCCATTCGCTAAAGACCAGTCGCTTGAGATCAGCCGGTGCATCCGCGAATACGCCGGAGGGTTGGAGGTAGGGAAGGGAGGGGGGAGCCCATAAGAGGTTCTCCACGCCTTTCGGCAGGGCGTCGGCGATCAGGGCGCGCATCCGGGCATTGGGAATCGGCGTCGCTTGCAGTCCACGGAGATCTCCCTGCTGCATCAACAGGGGCTTGAGGTCTGCGGCGATACGACGACGCTCGACCCGCGAGGTCGCCATGACCGAACGCCGGAACTGATAGTCCCTCATGAAGTCGAGGAAGAAGGGCGCAGACTTCCAATATTCCGTCGGGTCGTGCGCCTTGACGCTGCGGGCGATGCGGCGCGCCGCGACGGCGCCGGCAAGGTCCCCCGGCTCGACATCGAGGTAGGAAATGACTTCCTCGACCATGCTGGCCCCGCCCTGGGTCCAGCTGACCCGCTCCGTGCGGCTCATCACGCGCTTCAGAATGCCCGCGGCCCGGTCCCGGGCCGCCGTGATCCGATCAGACGACCGTTCAGGACTTCGCAGCGCGGCGGCGAACTCGCCAAGCGCGTCGTCCAGGGCCTTCGCCGGGGCGTCGCCGGCCAGGAAGCGGATCAGATCGACGAAGTTGTCATAGGTCTGGCCGCCGACGGCGGCGCCCGGCATGCGATAGGGGGTCGCCGACAGAAGCAGCACACGCCGTCCCGGGTCACCCGCGCGCATCAGCCCCATGGCCAGCTCCTGGGCCAGGGAAGAGCCTTGCGTGGGCGCGGCGAGTAGATCGGCGTAGCGTTGGAACTCGTCGACCACGATCAGACAGGCCGGCGCGACGGCGTCGACCCCCGCCCGGGCCAGCAGGGCGCGAAGCCGCCCGATAACACCGCTTCGCGCGCGTCGGAACGCGAGGGGCGTTGCCTCATCGAGCGCCAATGCCGCCAGCCGGCGTATCTCGGCGACCAGGGCGTCGTCCGACAGGACCGCCCCGACGAAGGCTTCAGTGATCCGGGGATCGAGCCGGACGTCCGCGAGGTCCGTGACGTGATCGTCCCAGCTTTTTCGTCCCGCCCGCTCGCGCAGGAGATCCTCGAACCCCGCCGGCCTCAGCCTGGATCGCAACAGGCGATGGATCAGAGCGCGTTCCCGCATCGACCCGGCGCCCCGGGTCAGATTGAAGGAGGTATCCGGCGTGATCGCATAATAGCGAACGCGATCCTCGTCGCCCTCGCTCCGCGTGTTTATCGCCAGCAGGCTTAGCCGTGTGGCCCGGGCCGAGGCGCCGCCCGCATCGATGACGAGCTTGTCGAGATTCTGACTGGCGATGGCCTGGCTGGAGCAAACGTAGATGATGTCGACCGGGCCTTCCGGAAAACGCGTGAGCGTCTGGCGGATGATCTCCCTGGCGACGATCGTCTTGCCCAGGCCGACCTCGTCGGCCACCAGGAACCGGTAGGCCGGCGCGCGGTCGCGCCAAAGACGGCTGACCGCGTAGTCGGCCGTGGCCTGCTGGAACCGGGTCGGCTCGCTCATGCCGGCTCTCGCGCCGCCATCACGGCGGTCCAGAGCTTGCGAAACTCCGGCGGCGCGAGGCGCTCGAACTCCTGGGCCCCGAACCCGTCAAAGGCTTCAACGAGGAGCTCCAATCGCTGCGGATCGTCCGCCACGGCGCGGATCAGCAGTTCGAGGAGGCCACCCCCCATGCCGCCCGCCGCCGCCGCCCAACCGGCGGCGGGGCCGCCAGGATTGAGCAGGGCCTGAAGCGCTGCATCGTCACCCAGCAAGGCCCTCACGAACTCCAGAAAACTTCTCGTGTCCGGTATGAGGGCCTGGAGAGCGGCTCTGCGCCTCTCGTCCTCGGAAACGCCCAGCACCTCCAGCCGGAGGGTGAAGGGCGCGATCGTCGGCGATGCGAAGACGATGAAGCCGGTGATCTGGGCGAGCGCCAGGCGCGTTGGAAATTCGGCCGCCTGACGTTCGGCCAGTCCGTCGAGACAAGGGCATGCCTGATCCAGGGGCAAGGTTGCGGGGCGGAAGGTCAAGCCGATCAATTCGGCCTGATCCGCATCGGACAGGGGATTGGGCGCACGCAGGGAGACACGCCAGCCTTCGCCATCCGGCGCGCAATCGAGCGTGAGGTCGAGGCTGCTCAACGCCCGGCGGGCGGGACGGTCGTCAGTCGTTTCCTCCGGCGTGCTCGTCTCTTCGGGCGCATGATCGACGAGCACCGGCGCGAGAGTGTCGAGGAGCGATGATACGCCGTCAGGCAGGGCGGCCGTGGCGTCGAACACCGCCATGAACTCCACATTGGCCCCTGAGAAGGCGGCCGAGGTGGCGTTCATCGAACCGATCGCCAGGCCGCGACGATCACCGCGATCCCAGGCGTAGATCTTGGCATGGAGCTGGCCCGGGCGGGCGTCGTCCTCGCCCGTCGGGGGATCCAGAACCAGACGGCGATCAAAAGCCGTCACCGCCTCGCCCCAGCATCGGTCGAGTGCGTCCGCCCGGGAGACGAGGGCCAGACGGCGCGTCGCGCGCAGTTGCCGCAGAGCGGGTTTGGTGAGGAAGGGCGAAAAGACCACAAGGCTGTCACTGGGAGGCGGCAGCCAGGTCTGATCCTTGCAGATGAGGCGGAGGTCTGGTCGGGCCAACCCCTTGGGCGGGATCCAGCGCGTCGTCCGGGCCTGGCCGACCAGATCGCGGACAAGCGCAGCCTGGGCCGGTCGAAGGGGCCTGCGCACCATGTCCGGCAGGGCGTCCAGGAGCTGGGTGAGACCGTCATCTCGCGGCGTCCGACCCGGCTGGCCTTCCAGAACCACGCCGGCGTCCCAGGATCGATCCGCCGTCAGGTTGCGGCTCATGACCGCCAGGCGCAGCGAAACCCGACCGCGGTCGTCGCGGAAGCGGACGAGCCAAACCTTCGGATGAAAGGCCCCGCCACCTTCGAGGCGGACCGCATTCACCAGGGGTTCGAGTTCGATCACCGCTGGCGGCAGACCGTCCGCGCCGGCCACTGCACCGTCCTGGCAGAAGATGACGGTCCGATCGCAGATCCGGCGCAGGGCGGCGATCTGCGCAGGGGTAATGGCCCGGGGTTGGAGATCGCCGCCGGGACGGTCCGATAGCAGGGCCGCGGGGAGCGCGAGCACACTGCGCAAATCCGCCGAATAGGTGCAGACGACCAGGGCGTCGAACCGCCAGCCGACGGGCGGCCGCACGAGGTCATACAGCGAGGTTCTCATCCGCGCGCCCAGCATTATCGGACGCTGGCCAGATCGTTGAGATACTGGTGCGCGGTGCCCCAGCGATAATCGAGCCTTTGCGCCTCTCCGCCCCTCCAGCGGGATCGCGCGCTCGCCAGTCGAATGCGGGAAGTGCCCGCCCGCCCTTTCAGGGCAACCTCGCGTCTTGATACCAGTTCCGCCGCCGCCTCGCTGGCGGGCAGATCCGGCCCGGCTCGACAGAGGGCCGCCCAGGCCTTCACGAACGCCAGGGTCTCGGGGCTGATGGTATGCCTGGTGGCGAAACCGAGGCGACCCGCTTCATCGATATGGTCGAGAACCAGATGAACATCGGCGGGGCGAAGAGCGTTAGCCCAGTCCTGGAGACCCGCGGCGTAACCTTCATATCGGTCGAGCTGACCGCCTTCGGGCAGCGACAACCGGGCGACCGTGCGGCGGTAGAGAATCCCGGCGCCGTACATGACTTCCGTGAACGCCCGCGCGAGCTGCAACAGCTGCTGGGTTTCGCTCTGAAGCGCCGGGACCATCGGGTGGTCCCAGAGGCTCATTCCGCGCGGCAGCGCCCTGCGGTGCGTCATGAACACGCTCATCAGATTGTGTTGATGCAGACGGCCATCCCGATCAGCGCAGGCCCCTGCAAGTCGCCGTCGCAGCGTCCGGGCCTCGTCGGTCGTCAGGCCGAAGTCCAGAGCCGGCAGGTTTGGAAAATTGTCCGGCATCCGGGGACGGTCGGAATCAAATCCAAAGGTGGACTCTATCGCCGCCTCACCTTCGCGACCGGGCGATTGCCGCTCCGTCTCCCGGGCGGCGACGACGCCTCTGGCCCAGTGGACGGGTGAACCTTCGGCCTGGCGCATGCCCAGCCGCATGAGACCGGACCAATAAATGTCGGACGGCATTCGCCTGAGGCGATCCTGGCTGTCGATCCCGATCACCCCCTTGCCCTGACCGAGGTGGCTGAGCGCAGAGATCAGCTCCACCTCATGACGATGGAGGGCGGTCAGGATCCCGTCCTCGGCTGATCGTCGCGCGGCGAGTTCGCAGCACCATTGCACGAAGAAAAAATACCGCGCGCGGGTCTGGATCGTGCTCAGCCCCGGGAAAAAGGTATCGGCGAAACTGTCTCTCAGACTGCCGAGACCAAGCTCCTCTCGCGCATCCTGCTGTCCGCTCGCGCCCAGCGCCCTGAGAACTGCGGCCTCATGTGACGGATCACCGTCAATCCAACCCAGAAAAGTCTGCACGCACGCCCCCAAGCCGGGGACCTTCGCTGTCCGGATCGACCGGGTCAACCGCGCTGAAGCTTCGCCCTGCCGAGCACAGACGCGGAGCGCGGCCATGCCGACGCGTCTACCGACTGAGATCCGCCGGCGTTCTTCCCGCAACCCGCGCGTATCCGGCCGAAGCCGCTTCAAGCCGCACCGTCTCGCCCGCGACAAGGGGCCGACTTCCCGCCCGCAATTTCGCGTAGTGCTCGATTCCTCCAAGATCGCGCACCACCACCCAAGGCGACGACCCCGCCTCGTCATGGAACCCCGTCTTCACCACCACGCCCCGAACCGCCGCCGCCCCCAAGACCCGTACCTCCTTGGCCCCTTCGAGGCGCCGTTGATTCAGCGTCCGGATGATGTCCCGTCGCGCCTGCAGGGTCCGCAGCTTCGTCTCCATCTCCGGGTCGAGCCGATACCGCCGCCCCGTCCGCGTCGCCAGACCCAGCCGCTCCAGATGTCTCAGCCGCCCCCGCGTCAGCGCCGCCCAGGCGTCGTTGGCGCCGACGCCGTCCATGACCGTCCCACCGGCGTCCGCCTCCGCGATCAGCCGCCGGTCGAACCCCGTGAACCGGTCCGCCTCGGTCTCCTTCCAGACCCGCCGCTCCGCCTCGACCCGGGAGAGATCGCCCAGCCGCTCCTGCGCCACCTCCTGCGCCCGCGCCCGGAAGCCGTAGCCGATGTAGTCGCGCGGAATGACCAGGTCGCGTCCGTCCTCCCGCCGTCCGCGAACCAGCACATGGGCATGCGGCTGGTCGGTGTCGTAATGGCAGGTCGACACCCATGTCAGGTTCGGTTCTCCGAGGTCCGCCGAGACCCGTCCCATGACCTCCCGGACATAGGATTTCAGGTCGAGCCGCTCGCCATGCTCGGGCGAGACGATGAAGCGGAAATGATGCCGGTCCTCGCTCCAGCCGTCCGTCTCGACCGCCGGACGGATCCCATTCAGCTCCCGATCGAAGAAGTCCGGCCGCTCGCCCTCCAGCCCCGCCCCGGCCCGGCCGAGATAGGCCACATGCTTGCCCAGCGCAGCCGCTCTCTCGGCGCCCCGGCCGGCGTGGCGCGAGACCAGCGCCTTGACGATCACCTTCTGACGGACGTCGAGGCGAAAGGCCCGACCTGACCGGTTCTGCGCCGCCCTCAGCACACCTGAGCGGTCCCCGAGCGCGAAGGCGCGAGAGCAAGCGAGCCGCTGGAGCATCCCGGTCCGGACCCCGGCGCGATCCTTCTTCAGGGAAAGCGGCAGGCTCACCCGAAGCCCGTCGGCGTCCTGACCGGAGCCGGCCGACACCCGCTCGTCGATGGCGCTTCGGACCAGCATTCGAACCCTCCCGGCAGAGGAGAAGGCCTTCGCCGCCCGGCAACTCATCCCAAGTCGCCAACGGCCAAAGTCCCCTCGCCCAAGTCACGGAGAGAATACAAGAAACGCGAAGCGCCCAAAACGCCCTTTTATCTTGCCCTCCGGCCCTTTTCGCAGATTGTCAGCCATCCCGATCACTCGCCGACATGCCCAAACAACAGAAAACAAGGGCTGGCCCTGAAAGGCCCACCCTGTCGCCGGAAGCGGAAGTCCGCCCGACCGCGCCCGGATGACAAACAAAAAAAACCCGCCCGGCCGAAGCCGAGCGGGTCGTCGATGTCAGGCCTGATCCGTCAGGCGGCCCGCGCCTTGATGGACACGTGTCGCAGTCCCGACTCCATCGCCTTCTGTCCAAAGTTGAGCGCCGGTCCGAACGGCCGATGATCCGCCCGCGCCCGATCCACCGAATGGACCAGGGTGAGGCAGACTTCCGGCTCGAGCGCGATCAGCTCGTCGTTGGCCCGGAAGGGAGCCGCCTTGCCGTGGGCATCGAAATCCGCCCGGGCGAGGATCAGGGTCACCCCCTTCTGCCGGGCCCATTTGATCGCCAGCTTCTCGGAGCCCTTCGCCCCGGTCGTCGCCAGGGCCATGTCCGGCCATTCCTGTTTCGCCCAGTTCAGGGCGTCGAAGATCCGGCCCGCGTCCTCCGCGCTGTCGGCCGTCGGCGCGCCCCGGAAGGCGACCACCGGTCCGCCCGGATCGGCCTCTCCGGACCGCCGTTGCCGGATCGCCCTGATCGCCTGTTTCGCCTCCAGCTGGGCGGCTGTCAGACGCGTACCGCGCCGGCTGCCCCGCCAGGCCGTCCAGACCTCTCCGGTCGCGACCGTCCAGGTCTCCGACGCCGCGTCCCGGATCAGTTCGCAGGCCTGGGTCGCCGCATCGCCGGCCCGGGCTTTCGCGGTGGCGTCCTGGAGCTCGGTGTCCGCCGCCTCCGATCCATCGAAGTCGCGGTCGAGCGATCGCATCGCATCGCGCGCCCGATCCGCATCGCGTTCGATCCGTCCGGCCGCCGAATGGAAGGCGCCGATCAGGGCCTCTCCGAGGATCGTCTGATAATCCTCCAGCGCGGTGTCGGAGATCATGTCCACCAGCTCGGTCATGAGCGCGCGCCCGAGCTGGACCAGGGCCTCCTCGGTCGGATGCGGGCGAGCCTCGTTCAGGGAGGCTGTCAGGTCGTCGAAGGCGGAGTCGGACTTCTGGGAAGCGGAGGCGATGAAGGGATGGCTGTAGAAGGTCATTGGAACATTCCTTTGAGAATGCCGTGCGCCCCATGCGCAACGACCCCGGTCTTGGCCACGGCGGGGTCCCCGGCAGTCACCGGAGCGGGCCGCCCCTTTGCGGCCCGCGGAGGGGAACGGCGCAGCCGTTGACTTCCGGGGCGCCGTGACAAGATCGGAGGGCGTTGTGTGGGGGCAGGTCGTCGTCGCCCTTCGCGACGACGACACAACTCGGCGCATCGCTTGCGCCGATACGGACGACGACCCGGCGCCCGGCGTCTCCGACGGCGGCGCGCCGCCGTCCCGACCGGTCGATGGCCCGGACCGCACAGCAAGACGGCGGCCTCCGGGAGACCGCCGACGATCCTCATCAAACGTACGTCGCGACACCGGGCCAGAGCTCAGGCCAGACCCGCAAGGTTGAGCAGCGACGGGGCGCCGCCCGGCGGCGTTCGATAGCCCACCGCCGCGTGGCCGGCGCAGAAGGCGCCCCGGGCCACCGGCCGGCCGCAGAGGGAAAAGCCTGCATCGGCCGGATCGCCGTAGGGCCAGCGGCACTGGCCCGGCTTCACGGTGAGGATGGTCATGCCCCGGGACGGCAGGTTGGGCACGGGTTCGGCCGGGAGCGCCGGGGCGTCCGTCGCGGACCGCTTGACCGGCCGGGTTCCGGATCTCTCGACGCGCGCCCGGGGCGTCTCGGGTCTGGAGGCCGCGGACAGGCGCCCCGGCCGTCCGGTCGACAGGCCGAGCCGGTGCACCTTGCCCAGCACCGCACTGCGGCTGATGCCGTTCTTCAGTTCGCGGGCGATCTGCTCGGCGGTCCGGCCCTCAAGCCAGAGCCTCTTGAGG